>CAJVYT010000070.1 GCA_913009765.1 uncultured candidate division Zixibacteria bacterium | reverse complement strand
GTGATAGGACAGTACGCATTCGATAGTTAGTGTGGTGATTTTTTTTCTTTTTTTTTTTTGTATTATTTTTTGTTTTTTTTGTTATTTTTTTAGTTTTTTTTTTTCAAGCAGAAGACGGCATACGAGATATATCAGTGTGACTGGAGTTCAGACGTGTGCTCTTCCGATCTGCCCTTATTGTTTTGGCTGCGTACTTGCAGTTTAAAAACCGTATTCCATCAAAGATAAGTGTAAAAATACCGGTATACTTCAATTATCTAATTGTATTGGTTGTAGCTGCTTTTCTTTCTGACCATTGGTTACCTTTAGGTGTACAGGCTGGAGAAATCCTTAATTATATTTTCGTAGTGGTTTTGTTAGGTTCAGTTTTATTTCTATTCCAGCTTCTTATTAAGGTGTATGATCCTATGTTACGATGGTGTCTTGACAATAAAACGTTCTTCTTATCAATTCCGGTTGTAATTATTGTAATCGGTATGTCTATGTGGTTAGGTTTTAATAGAATATTCGGATTTATCCCCGGATGGATGCAGTCTAATGCTGTATATTCATCATTAAGTCATACTTTCCCCGGGATTGGTAAAGAATTTATGCCTGATTTGGATGAAGGTTCTTATTTATATATGCCGACCACTATGCCTCATGCATCAATAGGTGAAGCCTTGTCTATTTTACAAACTCAGGACAAAGCATTTAACTCAATACCGGAAATTGAATCGGCGGTTGGAAAACTTGGAAGAGTGGAATCGCCCTTAGATCCTGCACCAATTTCTATGTTTGAAACAATAATAAATTATAAGTCAGAATATATTGTTGATAAAGTCGGCAAAAAGATAAAGTTTAAGTATGATGATACTAAGAATAAATTTATCCACGATGAATTTGGTAAGTTAATTCCTGATAATGACGGCAGACCTTTTCGCCAATGGCGGGATAAAATAAATTCACCAAGTGATATATGGAAAGAAATTGTCAAAGCCGGCAAATTATTGGGTACTACCTCAGCTCCTAAACTACAACCTATTGCTGCTCGTATTGTGATGCTTCAATCCGGTATGAGAGCTCCAATGGGTGTAAAAGTTAAGGGTCCCGACCTTGAAACAATAGAAAAAGTCGGCTATGAAATCGAAAAACTTCTCAAAGA
The DNA here is from genome assembly GCA_913009765.1 of uncultured candidate division Zixibacteria bacterium. Next base: position 12,541 of record CAJVYT010000070.1, on the reverse strand, counting down.
AGTACCTTCAATAGAACCATCGGCAGTTATAGCAGATAGAATTGTTGGGAAGCCGTATTTAGAAATTGATATTGATAGAGAAAAAATAGCCAGATACGGTATTCAGATAAGACAGGTACAGGATGTTATTGAAGTTGCTATTGGTGGTAAAAAAATAACTACTACTGTTGAAGGTCGAGAACGTTATCCTGTACGAGTAAGGTATCAACGCGAATTACGAAATACAATTGAAGATATCGAAAAAATTCTTATTCCGGCAATGAATGGTGCTCAGATTCCATTAATTGAATTGGCTGAAATAAAATTTGTCAGAGGACCTATGGTTATCAAATCTGAAGATACTTTCTTACTTGGATATGTTATTTTTGATAAAAAACCCGGTTTTGCCGAAGTGGATGTTGTTGAAGATGCCCAGAACTATTTAAAGAAGAAAATAGAGAGCGGCGAACTGAAAATACCTGCCGGAGTGAGTTATGTCTTTGCGGGTAATTATGAAAATCAAATTAGATCTGAAAAGAAACTTCAAGTTGTGCTGCCTTTAGCATTAGTCTTCATCTTTTTAATTCTCTACTTCCAGTTTAAAAAAGTTCCTGTGACACTCTTAGTCTTTTCAGGTATTTTTGTCGCATGGGCAGGAGGTTTTATAATGCTTTGGCTTTACGGTCAAGGTTGGTTTATGGATTTTTCATTATTCGGAATAGATATGAGAGAACTATTTCAGATAAGGAATTTTAATCTTTCAGTAGCTGTATGGGTTGGCTTCCTGGCACTTTTTGGTATTGCCAGTGACAATGGTGTGATTATGTCTACTTATCTGGATCAAATTTTTGAAGAAGTCAAACCACAGACAGTGATAGAAGTGCGGAACGCAACTGTTAAAGCAGGGCAAAGACGTATCAGACCGGCTCTTATGACTTCAGCTACTACAATTCTTGCTCTGATTCCGGTTTTAACTTCTACCGGACGAGGTTCTGATATTATGGTACCGATGGCACTTCCTTCTTTTGGCGGCATGACAGTAGTTTTAATCACAGTATTTTTGGTACCGGTGTTGTATTGTACTATTGAAGAAAGAAAACTAAAAAAGATTTCGACCGAAATAATTGAGGAGTCGTAAGTGATGAAAAATAAAATTAGAATTAGAATGTTGTATATGTTACTTACTTTGAGCATACTGAGTTTTATTCCAACAAATAGTATTGCTGAGGTAACTAATAAATACTGTCCGGTGACAACCAATGAATTTGCATTAGAAAAATTTTCGTTGGAGTATAAAGGTGAAACTATATACTTTTGCTGCAACAGTTGTAAAAAAGATTTTTTAGCAAATCCTGAAAAGTACTTGGCAAATCTTCCATCAAAAAAAGATAAAAAAGCCCAAGCTGTAACCGAGGATCATCCCCATGATAGTATGAATGCTCATGGGGAAGCTGCTCAATCAGTCAATGAATCACAACAAGTAACGAATGAAACTAATCATGGAGATAATGAAGGGGGCGGACATGATGAAGGGGGCGGACATGATGAAGAGCCTGCTCATGACCATGAAACCGGTCATGGAGAAAGTAGTTCGCTGCTTACTTTTATAGGCAAGTTTCATCCGTTAATAATCCATTTCCCGATAGCGTTAGTATTAACAGCATTATTTTTTACAGGTTTATCTATGTTTTTTAAAGTTGAAATATTTGATACTCTTTCAATATATTTGATATATTTTGCAGCACTATCAGCTATTGCGGCGGCAACTCTTGGATTAATAGCCGGGTCAGATGCCTCGTATCCCTCTTTTCTTGTCTCTTCTTTTGAATGGCATAGAATTTTAGGGATTAGCACTACAGTTGTGACTTTTATAACGGCATACTTTGGTTATAGACAACTATCTCAAAACAAAACCGGCGGAACTATGCTCTACCGTTTATTTCTCCTGCTAAATGCTGTGCTTGTAGGTATAACCGGACACTTAGGTGCAACATTAGTATATGGTATTGATTACTTTAATTTTTAAAATAATAGGAATATAAAATGAACAAATCAAAAGCAACTCTGACATTTCTCATTTTATCGATAAGTATAATTACTCTTTTATTTGTTGGGTGCAGTGATAATAACAATGAAATTTTAACTGATAATACCTCATCTTATATCGTCAGTGTATTTCCAACAGCAGGTTCAACTGCTATCTCAACTAATACATCAATGTCAATAAAGTTTTCCCAGCCAATGGATACATCTTCATTTATGAATAATTTTCACTTTTCAGGTGGTGCGGAAATGCATGAATGGATGGACTCTTCTAATTTTTATGGAGGAATGGGACAAATGAATATGGGGATGAATGATCACATGATGATATGGATGGATTCAATTCAAATGCCGGGAACTTTTAACTGGAATAACAATTATGACAGTTGTGAATTTATACCGGATTCTATTATGATGACTAACACCGACTATATGATGTTTATGTATGAAGGCGGCATGATGAATCAAAGTGGTGGAATGATGCAAATGAACCATGGCGATGACGGGTATCATATGTATCAATTTATGACAGAATAATAAATAATTTTTTATATACCTCCCTCATATTTTTACCCTGAGCGTCCTTGTAAAAGGACGCTTTTTTATAGAGTATATTCTTCAACTTTCTATAATGTTGAAGAATATACTACACTCATATTAAATTGATTTAGAAATTTCTCCTTTTTGTGCCACCATAAAACACTGATTCTTAGGGAGTTACATGAATAATAGTCTTTATGGCATGAGATATGCTTGTTATCAATGTGAACATAGGAAAGTGAGGTTTACGATGAAACTTTTAATTATTATAACAGCAACTCTTTTTTTGGCAACGGTTGGATTTAGTAAAGAAGCTAATAAAAAGACACATTTCAGAACAACCAATGAAACTGGTTTTTTGAATGGACAAGTAACTCTGTCATCTAATGATATTGCGAGCATACCAAAATATTTCCAAGTGAAACAAAACTATCCAAACCCATTTAACGCAATAACAGTAATAGAATATACCATACCTAAACGGGCAAACACAACACTAAAGATTTATAACTCTTTAGGAGAGTTAATTACAATATTAGAAAATGGGATTAAAGAAGCAGGAAGTTACAGGATAGAATGGGACGGAAAAAACTTTTCAAGAAATGTTGTTTCATCAGGAGTTTATTTCTATGTCGTAGCAGCAGATAATTTTTATTCAGTCAAAAAAATGGTTTTACTAAAATAAGATGATTATTATGAATAATTATACAGAATATACAGCTTTGAAAAATAAAATTCCACAATATTACAAAGCCCTGATAAGATATGCCTTTAAATTGACAAAAAACAATGATGATGCCAAGGATTTGGTACAAGATACATTTTATAAGGCTTATGCTAATATTGATAAATTTACTTTAGGAACAAATGTCAGAGCTTGGCTATATAAAATATTATATAATCAATTTTGTACGCAAAGCAGAAAAAAGTCAGTAGTAAAAGATAATTTTGCTGAATATAATTTTGGTAAAAGTACGGTGATTAAAAATAATATGTCTAAAGCTGAAATTATTGATTCAATATATAATTTAGACACGAAGTATAAAATTATATCATTATTGTTTTTTACAAAGGAATTTTCTTATTCCGAAATAAAAAAAGTGACTGATTTAAAACTTGGTACTGTTAAGTCTAGGGTTTATAGAAGCCGAGTGATTTTAAGAGATCAAATTGAGCAAAGAAATAGAAACAGGGCATTGTTGAAGGCGGTCTAATACATTTAAGGTATAAAATGAAAACACAGAAAAAACACATAAATTATAACTTTCTTGGTATTGCACTGAGCATACTATTCATTTCAATAGGTCATTATTCTCTTTCACCACATCACGAATTAGCCCATAATATTTTTCAGCGTTTGTATTATATACCGGTTATATGGGCGGCATACAAATATGGTAAAAATGGTGGATTGATGATTTCTGTTATTTGCGGAATGGTATATTTACCTCATATTTTTATAAGTTGGGGGATGCATCCGGCATATCAAATAAATCAAATTATTGAAATTGTTCTTTTTATCATAATAGGCTATACCTCAGGGCTTCTTTTTGAACAGAAAGTAAACGACCAACGACTATTGCTGTCGTATGAAAAAATGGCATTATTTGGAAATTTATCACGTTCAATTATCAGGTCATTGAAAACACCTATAAAATCAATACATGGAATGCTCATCGCACTTGAACCGTTTGAAAAACAACATCCTGCGATTGCAACATATTTAGATGTAATTAAAACAGAAACAAATTCAATAGAAACGGTACGAAATGATTTGATTTCTCTTGTTGAAAGAAAAAAACTTCGATTAAAAAAACAAAATATAAATGAAATCCTGTTTAGTTTTTTATCAGAAGCAGAGCTTGGATTAAAACATAAAAATATTTATATTAAAAAAGACATCTCTGATGTGAAACTACAAGGATTTGTTCACAAAAAAGCACTTGTAGAATCCTTTCATCTCTTATTTGGTAAGTTGATTGAAAATAATGAATTTGTTGACCATATTGTAATTTATAGTAAAGAGACATCTTCAAATATTTTAATAGGCGGTACAAAATCGGATTTGATACTGGATAAGTATTATTACAGCAAACTAAGTGATCTCAATAGTGATAATTATCATAACTATGATATGATTTCAGTTATCAATGTTATGAACAACCATTTTGGAGATTGCAGGTTTCGCTGGAAAGATAATTGTTTAGATGAATTTATATTAGTTTTTCCAAAAAAATTAAAACTGCCTTGGTATTTAAAAGATGGAGTTCCTCGGGATAAAAATGGAAAGAAAACAAAAGACGGTTTAGTTCACGGTGTTAGCAAGAATGAAAAGGTATTATTTTAAATATAGATTTTGATTTAGTTTTATTTAAATTTAGTGAAACAAGGAGCATGTTATGCCATTAAAAGATCCGGTTTGTAATATGAATATTGACGAGTCATCAAAGTTTTCCACAGTTTACGATGATGTCAATTATTATTTTTGCAGTCAATCATGTTACGATAAATTCCAAAACGACCCGAACAAATATGTAAAGCCGCCTGATACTCAGCCTGTCTGCTGCAGTTCTTCTCATGCTGAGATAAAAAAAGAATCAGACAGCAGTAAAACAGGTAAATATACCTGTCCAATGCATCCGGAAATTATGCAGGACAAACCCGGAGAATGTCCAAAATGCGGAATGGCGTTAGAATCTGTAACTCCAATTCTGGCATCTGAAAAAATAGAATATACATGTCCTATGCATCCGGAAATTATACAGGATTCACCGGGAAGCTGCCCTCTTTGCGGAATGGCTTTGGAATCACGCACTGTTACCGTTGAAGAAGATAATACCGAATTACGTATGATGAGTAATAGGTTTTGGGTAAGTACAGTATTATCAATCCCATTATTGTTTATTGCAATGGGTGACCTTGTCCCCGGAATTCATAACTGGCTTCAATCAGTTACGACTCCAACTGTATTAACTTGGATAGAGTTATTGCTGGCAACGCCGGTTGTTCTTTGGGGTGGTTGGCCGTTTTTTGTAAGAGGCTGGCAGTCTGTTGTTAATAAAAGCCTGAATATGTTTACTTTGATAGGGCTTGGTACGGGAGTGGCATATATATATAGTTTGACAGCGGCATTGCTTCCTGATATTTTTCCTGATGCTTTCCGGGATGATGCCGGAAAAGTTGCTGTCTATTTTGAAGCGGCAGCAGTTATTGTAACTTTAGTTCTTTTAGGACAGGTACTTGAACTCAAAGCTCGAAGCCAAACAGGGGCGGCTATCAAAGCTCTGCTTGGTCTGGCTCCTAAAACTGCCAAAAGAATAAATAATGACGGTACAGAAGAGGATGTCCCTATAGAGCAAATAAAAATTGGTGATAAACTTCGCGTGCGTCCGGGAGAAAAAGTACCGATTGATGGTGTCGTTGTTGAGGGGAACAGTTCTGTTGATGAGTCTATGATTACCGGTGAACCTATACCTGTTGAGAAAACAGAAGGTGAAAAAGTTATCGGTGCTACAGTAAATAGTACCGGCTCTTTGATTATAAGAGCTGAAAAAATAGGTTCTGATACTTTACTCTCTCAAATAGTACAGATGGTTGCTGATGCTCAGAGAAGTAAAGCACCTATCCAAAAATTGGCTGACCAAGTTGCCGGTTATTTTGTTCCGGCGGTTATTGCCTCGGCGGTTATTGCTTTTATTGTCTGGGCTACAGTCGGACCTGATCCAAAATTGGCTCATGCACTTATAAATGCTGTGGCGGTTCTTATTATTGCTTGCCCGTGTGCTTTAGGACTGGCAACACCGATGTCTATAATGGTTGCGACCGGACGGGGAGCATCGCTTGGTGTCCTGTTTAAAAATGCCGAGGCAATCGAAACTTTGAGAAAAGTTGATTTACTGGTTGTTGATAAAACCGGAACACTGACAGTCGGTAAACCGACATTGATGAATGTTCAGGTGGTAGATTCTTGGAACAATGATGATGTTTTGAGATATGCGGCAAGTCTTGAAAAGGGAAGTGAACATCCTTTGGCAGATGCTATTGTCAAAGGTGCTGTGACAAATAATCTGCAGTTATCAAAAGCCGAAGATTTTGAATCTATAACAGGCAAGGGAGTAGTCGGTAGAGTAGATAATAAATTAATCTCCTTGGGAAATAAGTCACTTTTTGAAAGCCTAAACATTGATATTAATATGCTCCATGCAAAAGCTGATTCTTTGCGAAAAGAAGGACAGACAGTTATGTATGTGGCAGTTGATAACCAAGCCGCCGGAATCATTGGTGTCGCTGACCCGATAAAAGAAACATCTCAAGCGGCAATTAAACTGCTTCATGAAGACAATATTAAAGTTGTCATGCTTACCGGAGACAATAAAGCTACTGCCGATGTTGTCGCAAAACAATTACAAATCGATGAAGTGATTGCTGAAGTGCTTCCGCACCAAAAAGCCGAAGCAGTAAAACGTTTTCAAGACAAAGGTTATTTTGTTGCTATGGCAGGTGATGGTATCAACGATGCTCCGGCATTAGCTCAAGCAGAAGTCGGAATTGCAATGGGAACAGGTACCGATGTTGCCATGGAATCTGCCGGTGTTACACTCATCAAAGGCGACATAAGAGGAATATTACGGGCTCGCCAATTAAGCCGCTTAACAATTAAAAATATTAAGCAGAATCTCTTTTTAGCCTTTATATATAATTCATTGGGTGTACCGGTTGCAGCAGGAGTTCTATACCCATTTTTTGGTTTACTCTTAAGCCCAATGATAGCAGCAGCAGCGATGAGTTTTAGTTCTCTTTCGGTTATTTCAAACGCTTTACGGCTAAAGAAAAGTAAATTGATTTAAGAAAAAATCTTGCTTCTTTGTTGAAAATACAAATATGCTGTTTTATCTTTTTATTTAAAAGTAGAAATTTAATTCAGCTTTATTGAAATGTATCTGTATAATAAAAATGAAAGAAAACAACATTGAGCATAACTCAAACATCAATTACAAAAAGGAAAATTGAATGTTACAAAAAAAATTAACTTTGACAGTTGTTCTGATACTAATATTAAGTTTTTCATTAGCTGCTGAAACAAATCAAATTCAGGATTCTACCCGCGTTATTCCGCAACAGCTAAAACTTCCTGAAAATGTCCAATCAGTATTAGTACAAGAAATGACTACTATTACGAAATTGATGGGAGAGCTGCTTGAATATATAGTCAAAGGAGATGGCGAAAATGCCTCCATGACTGCCTTAGAAATAAGCGATACTAATCTCAAACAGAAATTTAATTCTAAAGAGATTAAAGAAATTATGAAAATTCTTCCAAAAGGTTTTATTAAAATGGATAGAAAATTTCATGGTTCAGCAAATAAATTAGCAAAAGCAGCAGATACAAATGATTTTAAGACAGCTCTCAGCATATATAATGATATGACTCAAAGTTGTCTGAATTGTCACACGGCATATGTGAGTGACAGGTTTGAGAATCTAAAAAAATAATAAATTGAATTAAAAGTAGTAAAAAGTAAAAATGTTAGCTTATAGATATAGCATACGTGCTGTCACTCTAATTCTATTATTCATGCTATTCACTTTTCCCTTGATTAGTGCTGTTGAATCCAAACAGGATGATATTATAGGGGTTTGGCTTATTGAAGATAAGGGTGAGGTTGTCGAAAAGATTGAAATATATAAATGCGGTGAGATGTATTGTGGAAAAATTATATGGATAAAGAAAACAGACTCAACCGAAACTATAGTGGTAGATAAAAAGAATAAAAATAAAGATTTAAGAAACCGTCCGCTATTGGGACTTGAAGTACTGAAGAATTATAAATTTGACGGAAAGAGTACATGGCGAAATGGAAAGTTCTATGCCCATCGAAAGGGGAGAACAGTATCACCAAAATTAACCCTTATTGATAAAAATCATCTTAAAATTCAAGTGAAAATTCTGTTTGTAAAGAAAAGCTTCGTTTGGAAACGAGAGCTTTTGAAGCAAGAGATATAATTTTTTTCTGTCTTGATCAAAGACTTTTAATAGCTCAACTCAAATCGCTAAAACTATTTAAGCTATTTATATTACGCTACGAAATTACATAATGTACAGTATCGGTGTTAAAATCATCTGATTAATCGTGCTTTATGTGCTGACTTTAATGTAGTAGTTTTTTGCGTGTATGCCCCATTTTAAAATTAACGCTTGACAATTATGGTGTATTAGGTGTATATTATTTTGACTAAGAGTAATTTAATAATTAACGCACAACAGTATGATTGTTTTACTTTTGCAGTGTGTGCAGTATATATTATTAAATAATGTAAAATAGTATCAGTATCTTTGATGAAGTTACATAGGAGGTGATAAGATAGCATATTGATAATACTTTGGACGGTATTAAGGAGATTTCACAAAATTAGAAATAAATCACACAATTAGTCTTCTTAAAAATTTAATAATAAATTAATCACGTAACTAATTGGGTTAGTTACACAGAAAAACTCTGAGGGAGTTTGAAATGAAGGTAGAAAAATACTTAGTAATAACTTTATTATTTGTGTTTTTTCTAACGGGAGCAGTTTTAATAAACGCTTCACCTGTTAATTATTGGGATGGTAATATAAACAACTTGACTAGCTTTACAAAATCAATAACAAGTAAAATTAACACAAAGAATTTCTCTTTAGCCCCGGGGGATCCGGTAAATTTAGATGCTGCTCAATTAGCAGGTGCTGAATATCTGCGTAAAATGCAAGCAGATATTACAGAAGATAACGCCGGTAATGGTAACCCTGATGTTCCAGATGATCCTGATGATGGTGGTTGGGATTGGTCATCGGCTACTTTTAGTCATTCAACAGGGGCAAGTCCTACAAATATTTATGGAGCTACTGTAATGGGTGTGTATTACACATATCTTAGCACAGGAGATCCTGCGTTGTTTACAGTGTTACAAGATGCTGCTGATCAAATAGTTTCAACAGGACCATCAATAAACAGATCTGGTGCTGATATGAAGTTTTTATTGTTATTTAATGATCTTTACTCGGCTCAAGTAGCACCAACAACAGTCTATTCTGTTGCCGCTAAAGCAAAATATGACTTACGAATATCAAGTAATGGCGGAACTGCAACATCTTTTGCTGAATATCTCAGAGATGTTCGAGGAGTGACACAAAATTATCCTAACGGAATAATTGGTTGGGATCTTGGAATTTATGCTGTCGTGGCTCAAATGTTATTTGATGTTTATGGTGGAACTTATGATACTGATGCTGATGATATTGCTGAAGTTATTTGGCAAGATTCATACAACAATAATCCCGGTTTATTTGATATTGTCGCTGATGCCGGTTTTGATTCTACTTGGGCAGATAGAAACTTTTGGTGGTATACGCTTGGCATCACAGGATTGATTGATGCCTTTGATGCATCGGGTAGCCATACTGCAGAAATCCCTGATTTGGTTGCAAGGCTTTTGGCGAGTCAATATTCCGGTGGAGGCATTAGTGGAAGTTATGGTGCTAATACTGATGACGAAGATTGGCAGTCAACCGGATATACAATGATGACACTTGGCAATCTAGATCAAGTTACGTATCAAAATGATATAAATAAAATGGGATATTGGTTGGGGGCAACTCAGGATGCCACCGGCGGATGGGTTTACAGCTCAGGTAACCACTATCCTGAAATTGGTGGTGAATGTACAGCAGGGCTCGCATTTACATCAAATGATAATTCTGATGTTATGGTTGATGATGATTTTACATCGCAGGCAGATGTTGATGTCTATAATGCTGCCAATGGTACCGGTTATGTCTGGGGTTTTAATGCTTTTGCAACTATCCAAGCAGCCATTGATGCTGTAAATGGAAGTACGGTGACTATTGCCAATGGAACGTATACGGAAACATTGACAATAAATAAACCACTTACATTAACAGGTGAATCTGAAACCGGAGTGATTATTAATATTCCTGCCGCAGGGGGGTATGGTATATTAGTTACTTCGGGCGATGTTTTAATGGAAAATTTTACTTTAGCAACAAATGCCGCTAATGAAAATTATCCGATACATGCCAGTGGAACATCAAATCCGCCAAACGGATTTACAAACTTAACCTTACAGAATATTACTATTTCAAATGCCCATCGCAGGACAGGATTTGATATTCATGGTTTTAATAATGTTCTTCTCTCGTATTTAACTTCTCAAGATGCGTGGGGTGGAAATGGTTTACAGGTTACCGGTTGTATAGGTGTAACAATTGATAATATTACAACGTCCGGTAATGCTTGGGGTAGTATGGCAATCTATGCTTCGGGACCTTCTTATCTCAATCGAGGTTCAGATAATGTTAATATAGATGGCAATACTTTAAGTTTAGGTGAAGGAAATCTTTTCAGTCAGGATGAGTTTGGTCTTACTAATACCAATATCACAGTGAACGGTTATGAATATATGGTTCGTAATCTTGCTTTCCGTCCTGATGCAGCCGGATTTTATTTCTATCAAGATACTCAAGCTGAAGCCGTTGCCTTTGCGATTGCTTTGGACAGCACAGCTGTTGGCTCATACGTTACTTTAATTGCCGGTGGAGGCTTTTTGATTGTTGACGGGTTGTTCATTCAACCGGCTATCGATGCTGCCAGCTCCGGGGAAGTTCTTAATGTTGGGGCAGGTACTTATCGGGAGCAGCTCTATATTGATAAAAATATTGATTTGTTAGGTGCAGGTTCATCAGTTTGTTTAATAGAAGCTCCTGATGCTGTAGACAGGTCAACATATAACGTAACGCAATGGAACGGTTCTGTTAAAACAATTGATGCTGTTATTGGTGTCAATGATGCAGGGACTGTTAATATTGATGGTTTTACTATTGATGGTAGAGATACGGGTCCGGAAAATTTCTATGGTGTACATTACTTTAGCACTAGCGGTTCATTCACTAATTGTACTATTGATAACATTACATATCCGGCTGGTCCCGGAGTACAATCTGTAGTTTCGTTTGTTGGAACACATGCTCTTGGAGATACATTTAGTATTAATATTTCTAATAATAATATCCCGACTTTCCAAAAGGGTGGTATTGTTTTAATGGGTCCGGGTTGTACTTTCACTGTTGATAATAATAGTGTAACCGGTGTAGCTTCAAGTACAATAGCCGGTAACTGTATCCAACTAAGCTATGGAGCGAGCGGTACAACATTAGGAAACTATGTTGAAGGAACTGCCTATACAGGTACTGACTGGGCATCAACAGGAATTCTGTTGTTTGAATCCGGTGATGTTGCAATGGTCGATGATGAAGTTTACAACTGTGAGAGTGGAGTCAATTTCAGTGACTGGGGCTGGGGATATGTTAATCCTTCTTCGGTAAATCTAAGTTTTACAAATCTTAATCTTCATGATAATGAATGGACTTTAGGAGTTCAGTTAAGCCGAGACAATTCTAATGCAAATATTACTATAACAGATTGTGATATTCTAAACAACGGAGGAGATGGAATTGATCTATTTGGTACGGGTGTAGATCCTTGGGGGGGTAGTTACTATACCGGTTGGAATAATGGTAGTTTGACAGCCACGATTACCGGTTGTACAATTACAAATTCTCTTTACGATGGTATTTGGACGGCTGATTTATCAGGGAATACTACAAATACATCGAGTATTGATATTCACGAAAGTGCATTTATTGGTAATACATCCTCGGCTGTCAATAATACACTTCCTGAAACAATTGATGCTACAAGATGTTATTGGGAAGATCCGGTATCCCCAACACCTTCTGTTAAATCAACAACTTTAAAACAGACTGCATATATTCCAAGTCCTTTTGGAAAAGAAGTTCCAAATGCTGATGTTGAGTATACTGCACTAAGATCGGAAGAGCACACGTCTGAACTCCAGTCACACTGATATATCTCGTATGCCGTCTTCTGCTTGAAAAAAAAAAAACACACAAATAAAAAAAA
>CAJVYT010000069.1 GCA_913009765.1 uncultured candidate division Zixibacteria bacterium | reverse complement strand
GAGGGAGACGAACACTGTGTAGGAGGCGTAGCAGACGAAAGAGGTAGAGGTGGTCAGAGAGCAGTGTGTAGGATAAGATTAATATTTTGATCTGCAATAATTATTGTTGTATCTTTATTGTTTTTTTTTTTAATGATACGGCGACCACCGAGATCTACACTCTTTCCCTACACGACGCTCTTCCGATCTTTGAAGCTCAGGCATGCGGAACACCGGTTATAGCTTTTGGTAAAGGAGGAGCTCTTGAAACTATTGAAAACGGAAGAACAGGAATTTTCTTTGATACACAAACTTCCGAATCTATAATAGAAGCTGTTAATAAATTTGAATCAAGTAATGATTTCGACCCATACTATATAAGACGAAATGCCGAAAGGTTTTCACCGGAACGGTTTCGAAATGAATTTCAAGCTATCGTTGATACAGAGATTAAAAATTATTTTGGCGAAGCCTCAACAAATAGTATATTGAACCAACTGAATGTTGAAAGTGATATTGACACAAGCAGAAAAGAGTCTGTGATATTCAATAGTGAACATGAACATGTTGCTTAATATTCAGAAATGCCATAATCTTGATAGGATTTCGATATTTTTTTAAAAAAATATATAATGATTCTTTCACATTTATTTTCCATGTAGTTTGGTGAAAAAACACAGCTTTTAAGTCGGTAATAATTTCCAAAACTAAAAGAATAATTTTCTATTTTATATCCAAAAAGCAGACAATCATCTTCTTCTTTATACAGCTAACTCGCTGGTTTTCAATAAGATATGTGATATGTTTCAATTTGGCACATCCTTTGATATGTATTAAGGTGAACCTTAAACTTATCTTGGAGTTATAAAATGAGTCGTATTAAATATGCCAAAAAACATAATAAAAAATCTTCGTTTTTTGCTTTTGTTCCACAGGGAAATTCTTTAGTAGAAGTATTAACATCACCTAAAAAAATTGTAGATACTCTTCGCAATAATTCATTAGATATGAAAAAAAATTATAAAATAACAAATAACTAATATCTAATATACCTGAGAATATTATTTTATATTAGGGTTCTCATTGCTTTTTTGTTCAAAATGTATCATATATAATTCATTATGAATAAATTTTTGATTTGTCTGCTCATATTTATTCTTTCATTGTTATGTGGCTGTTCGAAATACACTAACTCTGTAGACCCATCAACTGTTGATATCAATGAACTGATTAAGTCACCTACTATTATCAAAATAGATTCTACAAATTTTACCCTTTCTGTTTATCTCTGGCGTGATTTTATGCCAATCTCACCAATCGACGGAAAACCGATGGAAGCAGTTGTTCATATTAAAACATCAGACTATTCAGATTTTCCTCCTAATCTTAATGCTGACAAGTTATGGGTAATTGATTCTGCTGAGATTTGGGAAACAGACCTTGTTGATTTTACTGTTGATTCTCTATTTCAAATTTCCAAAAAAGCATCAGATGGTCCCAAGTGGCAAACCGGTATTTTTGTAGATGCTGTAGTCCGATTAGTGCAAGATGATTCAATATATTATTATCTTAAAACAGAAAACATCGAAATAATCCGAACTAATTAAAAGACTTTTTCTTTATAACTTTATCACATTCTTATTGTTACAGCAAAATGGGTTCGTTTTTTGAAATAGCGTTATTTTTAGATTGCATCATCTTAATGTAAAAGTTATCAATCCGATTCAGCGGATTATCTATAAACAGGAAATTATTTACTTTGAGTTTTTCTAATTTGTTCAGTATCATATAAAATAGTTAGAAGTAAGAAATTACATTTGATATGTAGAGAAATTGAGTAAAGAGGGGCAGACGAGGGCAGCCCTCGTCTGCCGCCCACTCAAAGAAAATAGAAAACCCTTCGACTGTGCTCAGGGTGACAAATTATATAAAATTATTTAAATAAGTCATGCTGAGCGGAGTCGGAATATGGCTTTACCGTTCATTGCCATGTTTGAAATTGCCCGTAATTTTGGCAAGAGCGAGTTGGACAGTTTTTGAGTCTTTGTCAGTTATTTTTTTGAGTAACGCCTCGGCTTTTTTCTCTTTGAGAGTCATAATCTGGTTGTTCTGCCACGAGATGAAGATTTTACCATCTTTTGCCATGCGATAGGAAAATGGTTCGCTGTCGAGCTTATTTCGTTTGTCTATGTTATCGATCATCTTTTAACTAGAAGTTAAAGTATTATAATCATCCCCGTTTCTTTTTACTGCACTAAAAGATACTTCAAGCATAAATCTTAAAATTTCCTTAAAATCTGAATTTTGAATATCTGATTCACAAAATGTAAATGCGAATTGTTGAGTAGGTCCTGAATCATCCCAAGTATACCTTGGGTAACCGCTTTGTTGAGACCATGGAATTGAATAATTCTCAATAAAACTTAGAAAAAGTTCATTTTGTGATAAATAGCAATTCCAGTCTAAGGGATTATCATTTCTCTTAAATCTAATTACAAAATTAAACTGATCACTAGGCATAGTTCGGTTTTCATACTGTATATAACAAAGGGTTCTTCGCTCCGATAATTTAAATGGTAAGTACTTGTTAAATCTACCATCTTTAATTATTAGATTCTGGTATTCTATTCCCATTTCAACTAAAATTAGACTTATAATTTTAATTAGTTTATCTTCAATACACATTTACGAACATCCTTAGTCAACCCATTGAATTCTGTTAAATTCTTCTTTGATTTCAACTTTTTTATACCCCAAATAGAAATCCATATAAAACGTAAATGACTCTATAGTTTTTAAAATATCTGGATCCTGTGTATCAAAATATATAGTCCAAGAATCTTTTGCCCCAGGTCTTAAGTCTGTCTCTCCAAAAGAATTATTTTTCCAATCAGCATCATATTGTTTTCCTCTAGACGTAACTATACTACTTGTTGATAAAGGAACGTTAAATTGTTCAGATGAATTATTTTCAACCCAGATAATCATAGTAAGCATTACATATTTAGGAGCATAACTTGATTGAGGAATCCTTTGACCCTTAAAACCAACGATAATTTTAACGCTACCACGTTTATCATTTCCTTTTAAGTCTTTAGGAATATAAGTATGAGTTCTTGTAGGTATTCTCCCATTTGCATCTACCGATATAGCGTCATTAGAAGTTCTACTAACAGGTTTAAACATCGGTCTATTCCAAATTTTATTACCACAAGATATTATACTAAACAAAATCACAAGGCATAAAGCATACTTGTACTTAAACATAGAAATGTTCCTTTCAATATTTTTTTATTTTATCAATTATAAACCTATAACTAATTTACTTTCTTGTCAACGATTATGTAAAAGACTGAACCCCGTGTCAAGCACGGGGAGGGGTGCTGTCCTCGTTTGGGAGAAAAGATTGAGTAATAATTTTGTGGTTTATACTCTTACAGCGTATAATAGTCTTTGAAATTGAACTCAAAACCTTCGGGGGTGTATTCCCCTTTTTCTTTATTCAAAATATAGTTTTTATTATAATCGCCCGCGACGATTTTTTTGACCATCTCAATAAACCGATCGATTTCTTCATAGGTATTATAAATACCAAACGATATTCGGATAGTTCCAGGTATACCCGAACGGTCACGGTTGAGAATCTGCTGTTCCATAATTTTAGATTCTTCTGCTGAAACATGCATAAGTTCTTTCACATAGGTATGAGCACAAAAACAACCGGAACGAACACCGATAGCTCCCTCATAGCTTAAAATAGCAGTTATCGTAGAGGGGGCTCCCTGTGATCCCGCCTTATGATGGCAGCATCACAGGGATGCTGCCCTACATAACCTGACCTTTTGCTGTTTAATAATATCAATCCAATTCAGTTTTGTGTAGGGCAGAACCCTTTAGTGGTTCTGCCATTGATGGCGGAAATGCTAAAGATTTCCGCCCTACAATAAGACCAACGATATAGATTTCTCGTTTCGTAAATCAGGAACCGACACAACGAAATAGCAGTCGTTATCAAAAAGAATGTCGGGTTTCTCGAATTTGAAATCTTACGATTTCAAACCAACGGAACCGCGACCTACAAGACTGAACTTTTGTTACTCTTCTTCTTAATGCGTCGTCGGGAACCCTTTCCCGACGATTATACAGTCAGGAAAGGTTCCTGACTGCTCAAGTTATGAAATAGCTCTGCTTAAAAATATCAATCCAATTCAACAGGATCGTTTGTAATAAGAGCGAAAATATTTCTTTGTTTATATTTTTCTTTTGTTTTTTGTTTATCTACTGTCCAAATAATTATCGGTTTGCTAAGTTTTTTTAATTTATTTAGATAGCCTACTTTGCAGAGTGCGTGGTTGGGAAGTACAAAATCTACAAACTGCGGAATAGATTTAAGCATCAGAGGTTTATGAAATAGATATCCGGCGTTAATATTATTATCTATCGCATGAATAGCTTCTAAAGCCTTTTTCCTAAACGATGTAAACAAAATATTTTCTGACATAAAATATTGTAATGCTAATTCAACTACAGACTTTTCATAACCGATTTCTTTTAATTCAATATCTAAAGAAATTTTGTCTTTACATAATAGTAGAACTTCTTTCAGAGTAGGTACCTGATAGTCAGATTTTTTGTTAAACTCTCTGATTTCTGAAAATATCATTTTAGAAATTGGTTTTTCATACTGACTTAATGAAGCATCATGGTGTACTAATAATACATCATCTTTACTTTTTCGAATATCCAATTCAATTGCATCGGCACCCATATCTATCGCTTTTTGAAATGCTTCAATAGTGTTCTCATGTTTATAAGCCGATGCTCCCCGATGTGCTATAATATATGTTCTGTTTGAATTCCTGTTTTTAAATGACAGCATTATCTTTATTGTGTAAATAGTTTGTCTTAAACTTATTCATAAAATAAATAATAATAAAAGCAGCTATAGTTCCTACCAATGCACCAACTAAAACATCAGACAAATAATGCACCCCTACAAAAACTCTGCTGAGGGCTATAAGGGTTGCATAGGTAAAAAGATATACTCGTGATTTTTTATAAAAGTATGAAAAGAAAACCGCCTGTCCAAAGGCATTGGCAGCATGTGATGACGGCATAGATTTTCCACCTCCGCATCCTACCAACAGATTGATAGTATTGATATCAAAAGTATGGCATGGTCTGAGTCGTCCTATCCAATTTTTTAATAATCCTGCAGAAATTTGGTCAGACAGCAGAATAACAAGTGCAGACCCAAGCACCATCCACCTGAGAGTTTTATTACCTTTCCACAGAAGAATAATCATCGCCAGAGCATAAATAATCCGCAGACCTTTATCGTTGGTAATAAGCGGCATCAAAAAATCCGTCACCGGATTTGCAAGAGTGCTGTTCAAAAAGAAAAATATAGATGTGTCAATCTGCTGTAGTATTTCAAGCATTGTAATATCGATTCTTTTTAGATTTTAAAAATGTCAGCAGTTCTTTTTTATTTGGAATACCGCTTCTTGCTCCGGCTTTCATGCATTTAATAGCTGCCGCTGCCGAACCATACTTCATTCTTTCAGCTAATGATTTACCTTCAAGCAATGCCAGTAAATACCCGCTGTGATAACAGTCACCTGCTCCGGTAGTATCTACATTTTTAACTTTGTATGCTTTTTGATATACAAAATCAGATGAACCTACATCTTTTCCTGTTGAACCTTTTATACCTTCTGTCACAACAATCGTACCGTTGCAATATGTAGAAAGTTTTCTAATAGCATTTTCTGCATTTTTTGTTTTTGTAAATGGAAAAGCATATTCATCGGCAACAACCAAGTGGTCAACATTGCGAAATACCTCACTTACATCATTACGCACCGAACCAATATCAAAAGATACAATAACTTTATTACGCTTTGCCCACCTTGCAAGTTTTAACGTAGCAGGTATATCACGACCATCTAAATGTAGAATTTTTGGAATCGGAAGAGTCGATAGTTTTATATCTTTGGGCAATACAAATATCTCTCTTGCGAGTACCATTGTACGGCTGCCGCTTTTTTCAATCCAACCCGATGCCAAAGCGGTCGGATTATTTTTTTTTATGATATACGCGGTATCAACTTTTTCATTTTCAAGTTCTTTTATAAGAACTTCTCCGAAAGGGTCATTGCCGACAGTTGCAATAAGAGCTGATTTTAATCCAAATCGAGATAATCCAACTGCAACATTAGGAACAGGTCCACCTCCCTGCATCAAAAAAGATTCCGCATCAATTTTAATACCTACAGACGGATACCGCTTAACTGTAAACAGTAAATCAAATGGAATAATCCCCATTCCTAAAAAATCAATTTTATGCAAGTTTTTCAATTACAGCCTTTCCGCCGGAAAGCTGAATAATTTCATTTTGTAATTTATCTACAAGTGAATTTCTTATTTCTATTTTTACAACTACTTCATCAGAAAACTGTGCATCAATCTGTTTTGCACCAATTTTTGTCATTATCTGTATCAGTTTATTGTACAACGGAAACGCAAGGGTAACATGTAAAAGAGAAGTTTGAAAAACTTTTGTGGAACCGGATTTTTCTAATACCGCTTTGACACAATTTCCATAGGCACGAACTAATCCACCGGTACCAAGTTTTGTTCCGCCAAAATATCTTGTAACAATAACCAGTGTATTGGTGAGCGAATGACCATGAAGCACATCATACATCGGTTTCCCGGCAGTACCGTTTGGCTCGCCGTCATCGGAATACTTAAAAATTGTATTGTTGTTGGTTCCGATAATATATGCATAACAATTATGATTAGCGTTATACTCTTTTTTTCTGATATGTTTTAGCTGCTCATCTATTTCATCAATGGAGAAGATTTTATAGGTTCTCCCGATAAATCGAGATGCTTTGATTTTTATCTCACATTTTGCTTCATTGGCAATTGTAATATAAAAATCATCCATACACTATACCAGCGAATGAATAATATCATCTAATTTATCCAACCCAACCATAGGTATCGCACCGCATTTGACAGCATGGTTTAATGATTCCGTGTCTACTAACGTATATTTTGGGTCAATAAGAATAAAAGCCATTTTACCTATTTGAGAACAGACCTCCAAAAGGTCATACACAAACGAATCATCTTTATAAAATTCAGTAATAATAACAGCTTGCGAAATAGCTGCTAATAGTCTATTTGCTGATAAAAAATATTCAGTTGAAAATTCGATTTCTTCAGTAAATTCTGTTATCAACCCTCCTGTTTGTGCTATATCAACTGCGATTGGACGATTTTCTTCAGGAAAAATATTTTCCAAACCGGATTCTAAAACGGCAAAAGTTTTGCCGCTAGATGATTTCGCTCCCAAATGTGATGAGATATTTATTCCTGTATGTAATCCTGAAAGTATTTGAATATTTTCTGTGGCTAATTTTTTTGCGATTGTAGTTGTCAGTTCAATACCTTCATTTGAGGCTGTTTGAGTACCAACAACAGAAACAATTTTAACAGTTGAATCAGGAATTATCCCTCGATAAAAAAGCAGAGGAGGTGGATCGTGAAGTTCAAATAAGTTGTGAGGATAGTCAGAATCAAAACGGGTTATGATGTGTATTTTTTTATCTAAAAGAAGCTGATAATATGTTTCGGCATCTTCTAAAAAATCCGATGCTTGGGCTATTTTATTGGCAGTATCTGTTGTCATTCCGCCAATTGCCATAAGAGTTCCGGCATCACTGGCTAAAATCATTTCAATAGTGCCGTAATGTCTCAGCAATGCTTCCATCATTCGAGGTGTTACTTCACCATAACGCACAAGAGCTAATACCGCAATAGTAGTTTTTTTGTCTTTTGTTTTTGTCATGAATATAATGTAGTTGATTACAGAAAATTGTCAACAGACGGTGTGATTGTTATGAGCTAAATGTAACCAGTAAAGCTCCGGCAACAGCTAAAATAATCCCGATTGTTTTTTTTAAGTTTATTTTTTCTTTTAATATAAAATAGGCAAATATAAATATAAATATTGAATTTGTTTGATTCAATGCTGCCGCAGTAGATGCCTGAGTATATTTCATCCCGCCCAGCCAAAGTATCATAGCTACATACGCTCCCAAAAATGATCCCAAAACTGTACTAAGCCTGATACCATTTTTAAACAGAGATTGAATAATTATTCGACGCTTATTATTAAAAAATAAGAGGAACAGTAAAACAAGCACACCGCTTAAAAGTCGAAGAGTTGTGACCCACATCAAAGGTTCATGTTCCAGCACAGGCTTGACAATTACAACACCAAAACCGGTCAGAAACATTGCCGTTGCACCAAATAACAAACCTTTTATAATTCGTTTTTTATCAATCGGTCGCCCATCAGATTGATTGGTTGCTGTGAGAACGGCAGAAAGAATAAGCAGCACTCCAACGATTTGCCAGTAAGAAAGAGATTCACCTAAAAGTAAAAAGGAAAATCCGATAACAAATGGTGAATACAAGCAATCGACAATCGCTGTTAATCCTGCTCCAAGATAGTTTAAACTTTTAAAGAAAAATGTGTCAGCGATACCAATACCGATAGCCCCACTGAGAAATATCATTAAATAATCGTATGCGGGAATATCTCTTAATTCTAGTTGGTTTATAAACAGTAAAGTAGGTATCAGCAGGAGTACACCAAGAGAATTCTTAAACAGATTTAATCCAATAGGATGTACTGTCTCGCCGCTTTTTTTAAAAAGTATAACAGCCGCCGCCCAAATTACAGCGGTAGTAATAGCCATAATTTCCCCGATAAAAGGGATCTGTGCAATATTCATTATGATATTTCTCTCATAGAACGATTAATGTATGAATAGTAAAGGAGAAATCAAGTAGGGATTTGTCAAAAAAACAGATATTAAAGAATCTATTTGTTAGAATGCTGTTTTTTATTATATTTTAATTTATTATATATAAAAAAAAAGGAAATTATGAAACTAATATTATTACTGCTGACATTTTTCTGTCTTAGTTGTACTAAGGCACCTCAAACCTTCAAAGAGCTGCAAACTGCCGGACAAAATGCATTTATAGAAGGTGATTATAGTTCTGCTAAGCAATATTTAAACAAAGCATTACAAATTAAACCATCTGACAGAGATGCTCTGTATTATCTTGGACAAACATTTCAAAAATTACATAATGATGATTCCGCCGTTTATTATTTTAAACGTGCAGACATTTTATTTCCAAACAATAGAGAACTGAATTTGGCGATTTATAAATCGGCAAATACTATAAATGATTACGAAAATACTATTAAAGCGATTAATGTACTTATTAAAACAGGTGATGCACCGGAACCGTATTATTTAGAATTAGCAAACCTCAACTTAAAAAACGGTAATATTATTGTAAGTTTTCAATTATTAAGAAAAATATGGGAAAATGGGACCGATAGCCCGGGTATCTATTTAGGACTCGGTAATGTTGCCGTGCAGGTTGATTCGGTGGATTTTGCTATAAAAATTATTAAAGAAGCTATTGAAAAATTTGGTGAAAAAGAACAATTTGTAAATGATTTGGCTATTTATTTGGTTGAAGCTCATGAGCTACCAAAAGCCGAAAAATTATTAAGAAATTATCTGGATAAATACCCAAATGCTCAAAATCTCAGAAGAAAATTAGCTAAGACCTTATCGTTGTATGATACTAAAGATAAAACAGAAGAAAGCCTTAAATTATATAAAAAAATTCGCCAAGTTTACGGCGGTTCCAATGAGCTTGATTCTATTATTGTGGTGCTACAACAGAAACTACAATAGTTAACAATAATCTGATATATATAAAAAGAGGGGCAGGATCATAACAATCCTGCCCAACGCAGGGCTGTCTCTGAAAGAGACAGAGGGGGGTTTTATGTAAGTTCTATATATTATAACACTTCAAACCGGTTTTTGTTCAAAAGAAATGTTTACTATTTTAAAAACGTAATTTTTATGAACAATCCCGACATAAATTTGCCGGGATTGTGTTGGAGTGTATTAAATTTTAAACTCTCTTATTTACATCATACCGTCATTCATGGAATCTTCCGAATTGTCCATTCCTGTTCGGCATCGTGTTTTCCATCGACCCTGCATAAACCCTTTATTCACATCATTATCCGAACGATATCGACCTTCTAAAACTCCTATTTGAACTCGTTCGGCATTTATAATTTGAGCAACAAAATAACCTTTTGCTGTTGCGTTGTCGTTATTTCGACCGTGATAGGTGCCTCTTATAAACCCTTCAAACTGTCCATTACGGCTGATATATTTTCCAAATAGAACATTTTGACCTTTATCATTGACTCCAAAAAAGCCATTGACAAATCCGGTAATAAAACCGTTTTCGTCTATCCACATTCCTCTAAAACGTCCTTGACCATTTTCATCATATCCCCAGAATCCATTATAAAATCCTGCCGGACATTCACGTCTGTCAACTTTCAAGGCATGAAATGCAACTGCGTTAGAGTCAGCAACATACACGATTGTGTCTAATGATTCTAATTCTTCCAGGCTAAATGTTCTGCTGTATGGACCTGTCGTAAATGTTACTTCAACAGGATCTGTAACAGCGGGAATAGTATCAATTAGAAGAACTTGAGTAGAATCACCCAATGAATCAATATCCCATACAAATGAACTGTCAAAAAGAGGTGGTACCGGCGGCACTATCAAATCAACGGCAATACCGTCATTATGTACCGATGTAAATGAAATCCATTCAATGAGCGTACGGTCATCACGAGGTAAAATAAAATCTTGATTTAATTCCCAATGAATTAGTCTTCTGATAACTTCACCGCCGCGGGTAATTTGAAGCGAACCTGTCCAATCTGTTGTTTGCGTTACAGTTGAATCATAACTAAGTTTTCCCCAAACTATTCTGATATGATATCGACCTGCTTCCGGTTGTTCAATCAAAGAATCAAATCCGGGTGAACTCAAAATAGGATCACCATAATCAACGTCATCACTTGATTCTGTAATCAACTGTGGGCTTTCAAAAGCATAGGATTCAGAAGTGGCTGTGTAGCCGCCAAATTCAGAATTTAAATCTAATTCTCCTGAAACTTGTGAATTATCAGCCGGATTGTCAGAACATCCGACAAATGCCAGTAAAAGCATAAGGCTGAATAAGATTACTGTTTTTCTTCTCATTTAATACTCCAATACAATTAAGTTATGAGCCGGTAATATTAAGTTATTGTAAGAACATAACTTAATATTTTCATTTATCTGAATTACGACATTAAGACAATCATGATAAAAAAAGGATTAATATTAATTGACTTTTTGTCGAAATCTATCTATAAATAGATAGATGATTGTCTATATGATTAAGAGAGAGTAATAATGAACGAACAATGTTGTCAGATATTTCATGCTTTAAGCGATAAAACAAGACTAAAAATCTTAGAGTTGATTAAAGATAAAGAGTTTTGTGTCTCTGATATTTGCAAACATTTTGATATGAGCCAACCATCTATTTCACACCATTTAGATATTTTAAAAAGAGCAGATTTAGTGAAGTCATATAAAAAAGGACGAGAAGTTTACTATACATTTTATAAAACAACAATTGTTGAATGCTGCTGTAAACAATTTTCGGTTTTTGACCTAACGATAAAATCGAAATAATATTTTTTTAACATATTATATAGACGAATGTAGATATGTCTATATAATGAAAGGAGTTTATCTTATGATTACTTTTAGTTGTAATGAAAAAAATCTTTGCGAGGATTTTAATTGCAAAGTAACAAAAACAGATAACGGGATAGAAATATCATTCAGTTCCGACAACAAAGATAAAGTTGAAGAATTGCATAAATTAACTGATTCATGCAAGACTACTTGCTGTGAGAGAAATGATACCCCTGATTAATGTTGCGAAATAATAAGGGAGCGTTTTAAACGCTCCCTTATTATCTATTGTTCCAAGTCTACTTTTTTATAAGGGATATTATAAAGTTCATAAAATGTTTCCAAAACAGTTTCTGTATTTTCTAACCAAAAAAATAAAGAATCTTTTTGTTCAAATTCAATAAGGCGACCCCAGTGCATTATTCGATAGCTAAATAGTGGCATATCGCGGTTTTTAATTTCTTCTTTAATATCATGTAGAATTGCTAATTGAGTTTTGTCACTTTTAAAGGGAAAACCGTCAGTGAAATCTAAATGTTTCCGACCTTCTTTGATATGCGATTTTATAAAAGAGCTTATTCCAGGGATATTAAAATACCATGGTTTTTTAGTATCAGCAGAATGACAGTCGTAACATGAATATTCAAGTATTGGTTTAATTTTTCTAAAGCTTTGATTAATTTGAACAAAAAGGGAATCTTGTTCGGTTTTTGCAGAGTCAGTAAGTATAGCAGTGTCGGCATTATGTGGTACAGCACTATCACTAACTTGTGTTACCAAAAGAAGGTAAATGATGAACATCAAAAAAATGTTTCTACTCATACGCTTGTACCTCATTTTAAACTTTTGAAATAAACCCGTCAGCTTTTTCTAACAAATTGACAGCTTCATTCTTTGAACAATTATGTATTTTCATTACAAGAGCAATTTTCACCGAACCGCCCGATGATTCCAATAATTTATCAGCCTCATCAAAACTTATGTCCAACAGTTCAATCAATGTTTTGCGTGAACGGGCAGATAGTTTTTTGGATGTTGTCTGCAAATCTACCATTCTATTACCATAAGTTTTTCCAAGTAAAACCATCGCAGTAGTAGAAATCATATTTAATGTCATTTTTTGAGCTGTTCCTGATTTCATTCGAGTCGAGCCGGTGATTACTTCGGGACCTACCGGAAGTTCTATTAGAAAATCAATAAACGAACGATCATCTTTTGTATCCCATTTATTGCAGATAACAAAAGCAGTCGAGCATTGTAATGCATGGGCATATTCAAGTCCGCTCAAAGTGTATGGTGTCCGTCTTGATGCTGCAATTCCAATAACCATATCTTGAGAGCTAAGTGAATGATTTTTAAAATCAGCAATGGCAGCTTCCTTATCATCTTCAACGCCCTCTTTAGAAAGCACCAAAGTTTCATAGCCGCCTGAAATAACGCCAATTATCTGTTTTGGGTCTGACCCAAACGTAGGCGGGCATTCCGATGCATCCAAAACACCGAGTCGCCCCGATGTTCCTGCACCGATATAAAAAACTCGTCCGTTATTGCGAATTGTTTGGGCAAATTGTTCGGAAGTTTGAGCGATAATTGCTATTTGGGAACCTACAATATCAGCTACTATTTTATCTTCATCATTTATTATTTGTGCAATTTCGGATGCTGACATTTTGTCTATGTTGATAGATTTACTATTTACTTGTTCAGTTGTAAGCAGATTGAGTGTCTGCATTATTTTTTTGAATTCATTCATGTATAATGTATAGTGAGAAAAAGAAGGTCGGGCAAATAAAAACTTATCCAGATACAACCCGTATCATTTTTTTATGGGAAACAACAATCGATCCAAAATGACCGGTTAAATATGTATGAGAAATATTATTAGGCAGCTGCGAGGGGAGAGCTACCGGAAGAATTTCTGCTGATAATGATAAATCCGGTGAACCGGTGTAGCCGTATACATATATATCAAGATCGGAAGAGCACACGTCTGAACTCCAGTCACACTGATATATCTCGTATGCCGTCTTCTGCTTGAAAAAAAAAAAAAAAAAAAAACAAGAAAGAGAAAAGAAAAGAAAAAAAAAACACAAATAT
>CAJVYT010000068.1 GCA_913009765.1 uncultured candidate division Zixibacteria bacterium | reverse complement strand
TGTGGAGTGTTGATAAATCAATGCGAAAAGCAGTTTCATACAAACATAGGAGCGCTAGATAAGGCATACATGTAAGATCTACTCCCTTATTTTTCTTACTCTATTTATTTTTTTTTTTAATGATACGGCGACCACCGAGATCTACACTCTTTCCCTACACGACGCTCTTCCGATCTGGCTGTTGGAGACTCCAGCCAGTAACCGACACCGGCTTGTAGACTGACAGGTACTTTGCCGAATTTGACCAGTTTGGCGGCTGCGACATTGACCGGTATGGCCCACTCTTCGAGTTTCCAGTTGTAGGTAGTTTCGGTTTGTGCGGAAACAGTCCATGTATTTGGCCAGGTGTAAGCCATGAAGGGCTGCATAAAGGTGTTGCTGATATCGATGCGGTCTTTATCGCCGGCAAAGGACCAGACATGGTTTGCAATCGCACCAAATGTCCAGGGGCCACGCATGGTAATTGCGACCACTGACGGCCCTGCGCCCAATTTCTTGCTGCCCAGTTTGGAATCCGTTGCCGTTGGTAGAAGTAAAGCCGCCCCTACACCCCAGGTTATACCGCCGGAAGTCGGTTTTTTGGGCGAGAAGAATAATTGCTCATTGATATCACCCAGGCCAAATTGAGAGCTTCCATCGGGAAATATTTTATCCTGAGAGATAATCGGAACTATGGTTCGGGTTATAAGTGTCCAGTCTTCATTTACATCAACGGGGATTACCGGCTGGATGTTAGTGATGATTTTACTCCCCTTATCATTCAGGCCAATGTTGTTGTCATAGTTCATCTGGATCGGAATCGTCACGAGGTTTGCAATAGGGTTGGTAAGTTCTTGTGCAAGACCTGCGTCACTGGCTGCCTGCGCTGCGGTGTGGGTACTCAAGCCAAAGCCGATAACCATTAACATCAGAAGCTGGCACTGTATTGTAATTTTTCTACTGTGCATTATCAGATCTCTTTTATGTTTATCCCGAAAATTCATGAAATGTTCGAGAAAAAATGTTGCTTTGATGATAGCTTCTAACGAACCTGACTACCAGCAGATGGCGCTAATAGTGAAAAAAATAGACACCCATACAAACACCTTAAACTGATTGGCGTCCAGCCTTTCTGCCGATTCCAGGACAAATTTGGAGAGCTGCTGCAGATCAGGCTCAATCAAGACCATATATGTTAGTAAAACAGTCATATACTATTTCTACTGTTCAGATGAAATGAAGAATAACACTAAAAAATGCCAATAGCTCAACTTAAGCCTCTGTCTTTATAAGACAAATCCCAGGCAGCAGAATCGGGGTCAGAACACAGATTCCTCTAATATACTAAATAAAATAGTATACAGCTTCATCTTCTTCTACCCTAGGACGACCTAAAGACC
Organism: uncultured candidate division Zixibacteria bacterium; assembly: GCA_913009765.1. The sequence goes on along the minus strand of CAJVYT010000068.1, from coordinate 12,401 downwards.
GTGGGCGTGTTTGTCTATTTGTCATTTCCTCTATTCTATGCGTATTTAGCTTATGTCTTCATGAACACATAGGCATGAACAATCGCCTGGTTTTTATTGGCTCAGTTAAATCGTTATGATATCGCCTATAATCTTCCTTTGCGTAGAAACAGGGCTGGCGATTATTACCACGTTGTATGATGTGTTGCGGAACACCTGGTATCGTAAATCTTGGTAGTCGAGCCATTGTCCACCTCCGTGTGGATTTGAGTTGTTTTATAGTAAGCGCAAAATAAACCACACACTATTATTCTGATTCACCTTGCACGAAGCTCTCTCTGACTATTTAATCAGGAGAAAGCAATGCAAGACAAGATACCATCATTAACAAAACGCCAGTGAAAAGAGGGGGACGTAAAAGAGGGGGACGGAGTTAAAATAATAAGATAAGATATCCTCTCTTTCCGTTTTCATTGTTATTCACCGCACGAAAGTCCTTATTTTATTATTTTAACTCCGTCCCCCTTTTCCTTAAACGGCGCGTTCACGCGTCCGGTGGAGGCCGTAGGCTGGAACGAATTTAAGCGTGTTGTTAGCCCAATCTTGATTCTTTAACTGCGTCAAGAATATCTTCTGTGGTTACTTTTGTCTGAATTCCTGGGACATCAAAAGGAGATGGTCTCTTCTTTTTTTTTGATTTTAAAGAAAATATTGTCCCATCTCTTCTGCGTATTTCTACTTCCTCTTTTTGTGCGAGTATCAGGAGTTTAGACAGATTTTGACGTGCTTCTGAGTATGTGAATACTTTCATTTTATTACTCCATAACTTCAATATTTAGTGCTTTTGCTACTTTTTTCATGCCTTTATCAAGCGTAAGTAAGGGGCTGGCTTGCTCTATAGCACACTGTAGAAAGTAAGCATCATATGCATAAATGTTAAAGTCCATTGCTATTTTTAATGCTTGAATAATATCTACACTAAGTAAGCGCACTGGGATATTGCTTAGTAATTTATACGCATCCAACGCCTCTTTATGTGTTACTTGTCTTCTTTTAATCATTGCTGATAAAGCATTTCCAGCTTCATATGGAAGTATTTCTGGTCCTATTGCTTCGTTTCCAGATGAAAGCTGGATAATATTTGCTTTTTCAGGTTCATTAAATACTACAGCCAATAGGATATTTGTGTCAGATATAATCTTCATGCAGACAATTGTACAAGTTATTGTTTTTTTTGCAAGGGCTAACGCCCTCATCAGCGGCAGGCAAAAGGGGCGCGATTTTTTGCGGATGCAAAAATCGTGAGCCTTTTGACTGTCCGACTGGATGAGATTGTTGTATTGCCATTTAATATTTCTCTAAAAGTTCCTTCTTCTCTTTGTCGTATTCTTGCTGCGTAATAAGACCATCATCTTTTAACTGCTTTAGTTTTTTTAATTCGGAATACAAATCCTTTTTAGCTGTGTTTTTTATATCTGCCTTGATATTTTCGTCAGTTTCGATACGTACAGTTGGTTTTTTAGTGCAATCGACATTTAAAGAGGATATAAGTTTTATGCATTAATTGTAAGCAGGATTGACAATCCATGCACATCGGATCAGACTCAAATCATGATACCGCGTAAATTAGCAACAAAAATAACAGAACTCGCGACTTATTACCCCGTTGTGGTGGTTACCGGTCCACGCCAGTCCGGTAAAACCACCCTGTGCCGGGCAAGTTTTCCAGACAAAGCCTATGTCTCGCTGGAAGCCATAGACAATAGAGACTACGCACATAATGACCCCAGAGGATTTCTGGCCGAATATTCCGAAGGTGCCATTATCGACGAAGTTCAGCATGCGCCTGAACTACTCAATTATATGCAAAGCGATGTGGACGACCGGCCAGAACCCGGAAGGTTCATACTCACCGGCTCACAGCATTTCGGCTTATCACAATCGATAGCACAATCATTGGCAGGGCGCTGCGGCATACTCACTTTATTGCCACCCAATCGGGAAGAATTGCTCGCCTTTAAGAATGCACCCGATGAATTCTTCACCACACTATGGCAAGGTGCCTACCCCAGAATTTACGACCAGAAAATCCCCCCACAACAATGGCTGGCCGATTATGTGGCCACCTACATCCAGCGAGATGTCCGTCAAGTCATTAACGTTAGTGACTTGCAGCATTTTTCAGGCTTTCTGAAACTCTGCGCAGGCCGCACCGCACAGGAAATAAATTTATCGTCACTCGGTAACGATGCTGGTATAAGCCATAACACCGCCCGCGCATGGTTATCCATCCTCGAAACCAGTTACATCATTCAACAACTACCCGCGTGGCACACTAACGTAAGGAAACAGGTTATCAAGGCGCCCAAATTACATTTTCTAGATAGTGGCCTGGTTTGCTATCTGCTCGGCATACGAGAACCAGAACAACTTCGTCATCATCCACAAAGAGGTGCAATTTTTGAAAGCTGGGTTGCAGCAGAAGCCTGCAAAGCACTGGTTCACAATGGAGAACAACCTGATCTGTATCACTACAGAGAAACACGCGGACTAGAAATAGACTTGATCATAGACTGTGGCGAACAACTCAACGCCATCGAAATAAAATCGTCCGCCACCGTCAACACCTATTTCTTCAAAAACCTGAACACCTTTGCCAACCTGAAACAAAATAAAAACCGTGAACGCAGCATTACAAAACAATTGGTTTACGGCGGCGAAACAACCCAGCAGCGTTCGGATGCGCGATTGTTGTCCTGGCGGGATGTTCAGTTGTTAACAAAACCGGAAAGCGAATGAATACAGGGTTGGTAGAATGAATAAGTTTATTATAGTGAAGCTAAAGAACCGTGAATTGTTTGACTGAGTATTTCAACATAAGGAGTGCCTAAATGAGCAAATACGAAATAGCAATGGAAATATCCGGCCCTTTTGCAATGTGGTCTCGACCTGATACTGGGGCAACACCGACAAGCTACCCAGTACCAACATGGTCTGCAGTGAAGGGAATATTTGAATCGGTGGCATTTTTTAATGATGGCAAGGCATGGATTCGACCTACGAAAGTGGAGATATGCAAGAGGAAAGACTCATCGGGTGGCGTGATGAATTTTCAATGTTATACCAATAATTATCGTGGCCCACTGAAGGATAAGAAAAAGGTTAACTTTCAATTTTCGAGTTTAATCTTGACTGATGTTTGTTATCGGATTTATGGTGTTGTCGAGAATGGCAGTGGTCAGCATCTAAAAAATGGCAACAACCCTTGTCATGCTTTGGAAGCAATCTTTAAACGTCGATTAAAAAAAGGACAATGTCACAAAACACCTGCGCTTGGCTGGAATGAGTTTGTACCCAGTTATTGGGGGCCACTTCGTGATGATGAATCTCTTCCTGATGCAACTGAGGTTGATACTGAAATTAATTTGGATTTAGTATCAGTGCTTAATCAGGTTTTTGATAAAGCCGTGAATGGACGGTACAAACCACGATTCCAGCAAGGTGAAGAAGTCTGGATTAAAAAGGGGGCGTTTAATTATGCTGAATGAACTCTATTCAATCTATCAGGGATTGAAAGCTATCGGAGAATCGCCAGCGATTAAACATAACGATATTCAATCGCCTGGGATGGGTACAACATTTCGAGTGATGCTGGATAAGCAAGGCCAAGTGACCTCGGTTAAATTAATGACCAAAGAGCAAATACAGAATAGCTGGTCACTGGGGAATGGTAACAAAAACCAGTTTCCGGCGGTTAAGGTTGTTTATCCCTTGCTCTTGGCAGAGGGGCATGTGGAATATCTTGCCTGGAAAAAACAAATCAGCAACCCTGACGAAGAAGATTATCGAAAATTAATTAAATGCGCCTCACAAAATTATTTAGTTGATTTATCCCTTATCGGTAATTGGCCTAGTTATCGCAAGCAAGTGTTGGCGCGTAAAGATCAATTAGCTGGCAATGATGATTGCAAAGAAGTTTATCAGTTATTTGAACGATACAGCCAAACAGAAACTGGCGTAGAGATACTTGAGCAAGTTGCAAGCCTGTTGATTGAATCAGCTCTACAAGGGGCAGATAAATACACTTTAAAAGATATTTGCACCCTGTTATTTGGCGATGATGTAACGTCAAAAGGTAAAATTAAAGATGGTAAGCGAGTTACACTGATGCTCGATTATTTTCCGGACGTTGACATCGATATCTACGCATCATCCAGAGATAGGGTCGCGGGTCTTTCTTTGGCATTATTCGCAGCAGAATCGAAAACCAATAAGAAGATTCGAAATGACGAGTGCGCCCTAACAGGAAATATTGGGCAGGTTGTATATGATATATTTCCAAAAGAAAAATTAAACATTGTAGGAAGCACTACTCTATTTGCTAAAAATGCTACAACCAGCGGCCCTACAGTTAAACGATACGGTGTTTCGGGCGGGGCGGCTTTTCCTATTTCCGACAAACTTAGCCAGGAGCTGGCGGCCAGTATCGCCTTTATTAATTCAGCAAAATTCAAAGATAAAAATTGGGCAAAGCTGCCCTCAACCCTTGGTGCATCACCCAGTTTGTTGCTGGCCTATTGCAAGGAGGAATGGGATCTGACGCTTACACCCTTGATTACAGGTGAGTCAGAAGTCGATGATTTTGATGATTACCTTGATGCAACCGAGTCGGTGCTAGCCTCGTTCAGGGGCAAGAACTTGAGTCTTGATGCGGTGGTCGATTTTGCCGAGATCATAGTTTTAGATAAAGCTAACCGTAAAATCAATTTCAGTACGACGACCAAAGTTGGGAAATTGAAACATGCGGCTGAACAGTGGAAACAGGCTTGTCAAAATTCGCCCAGTTTCAAACTACTTGCTCTGACACACAAAAAAGAAAAACAGATGTGTTCACCCTGGGCGATTAGCCCGCAGCAGGTGATGTATTTGTCACGTCAAAAATATATTCGTGATGGCAGTGCCACTACAAATCTGCCCGGCATTAGCTTTGCTGATGTGATGAAGTTATTTCTTGGGCAAGATAACCAAGCTTTGGCAAAACGTAGTTTGCAACGTATCGCGGAGCAATATCAGCCCTTATTAAACTATTGTGCTTTGAGCAGGTTGCAGTGGGTATTGCAAGCCAAGGCTCATGTAAAAACCAACATTATAAATAACACACAAGCTTTGAGTGCGGTCACTTTGATGACTGTACTTTTATTTAAAATTGGACGAAGAAAGGAGAACTATATGAAAGATTTTGCTTTTCAGCTAGGGCAGTTATGTTCTGCGATGGATGAGCTGCATATCGGTTATTGCAAAAGTGAACGCAAAGGTGATATTCCAAGTTCTTTGCTAGGGAATCAGATTTATGGCATGGCCTTACAAAACCCGATTAGAGCGATGGCTATTTTAGCAACTCGTCGAAAACCCTATGACTCATGGGTTAAGCGAATAATGGCTAAAAATATTCGATCAGAAGATAAGGCGATAACTGCGGCTATTTTTGCTCAAATCTGGATGAGTAAACAGGCCAAGTCTTTAAACGAATTCCTGTCAAGCCCTATAGCCAACTCCGACACATACAAAGCCGAACTAATGCTCGGCTATTTAGCGGGGCGCCCTTTTGAACAGAAAAAAACATCAACCGAATCAAGTAATAATCAAGGAGAAAACTCATGAATGCACCTTTTAATCGCCATGTTGGCTTATTGGTTTTAGATGTCACTATGTCGAACCCGAATGGTGATCCAGATATGGAATCAGAACCAAGAACTCGTGAGCTAGACGGCCTGGGAATGATCTCACCTGTTTCGCTGAAACGTAAGTTACGGGATTTAATTAGTGACGATTCTGAGGTTTTTGCTGTGGCCAAGAAGCAGCTAAATCTGGGTGCAGAAACGAAAAATCAATTCAAAATATTGGAAGAGCAGGGGCGTGATCGAGATGCCATCAAAGCAATGGATAAAGAAGAGTTTATGAAAACCTACTGGGATGCTCGCATGTTTGGCAATACCTTTTTGGAATCATTGAAAGACTCTGAACTAAGCAAAGAGCAAAAGAAGAAAAAAGAAGAAGGGGGTTATGCTCATTTAATTAATACAGGAACAACCCAAATGGGCGTGGGAATGTCGATTGCACCTATTGAGGTTGTTCGGATGACCAATACCAACAAGTCTGGTGTAGAGGCTGGTAAAGATCGTGGTATGGCACCTTTGGCCTTTCGAGTGGTGCAGCACGGCATCTATTGCATTCCTATTTTTGTGAATCCAAGTATTGCTAAAAAAACGGGGGCAACTGCCGAAGATTTAGAGCTACTCAAATTCATGCTGCCGTATGTTTATCAGCATACAGCTTCAGCAATTCGTCCACAAATCTCAGTTTTACATGCGTGGTTTGCTGAGCATAAAAATACCTTGGGTTCCTGTCCTGAGCATCTGTTTATTAATGCCTTAACGCCTAAATTAAAATCAGGGTTGACACAATCTACATCAGCAAATGATTACGCTATTCCTGAGCGAGACGATTTGGGTGATCTGTTAGATCGGTTTAAAGATGTTCTTGATCTAGCGAACGAATAATGTATTACCTTGCTCATACACCTCCTAGGGCAAAACCTGAGCTGGAAGCTCATCGATATACTGATCATATTGAGGAGGTGTTGGGTTATGGATTAGATTTATTTGACTACCTGCTGTCATTTTATACGTTGGTTGATTCGGAAAAACTTGAGCTACGAATAACATTCAAAGCAGCACTGATGTTGCACGACATGGGTAAACTGGATGAGTCAATTCAACGAATATTTCGTGGCGTGGATTCAGGTCGTTTGCCAGTGGATCATATTGATGCAGGGGTTGCAGTTGCTGATGAAATGAAAAATGAGTTGTTGGCCTGGTTGATCCGCGGTCATCATGCACCAGGGTTACCGAGTAAAAAAACTGAAAAATATTTCATCAAACAACTACGGAAAAAATCCCATCTAACTTTGTCGCCTTACAGCCTAAGAGGTCGGCGCCATCACCGAGACAAACTCACGGCTGATTTTGATAAGCACAAAGAGGCTATAATCACCACGAATGAAAGGATTGAAGTTTATAAACAGAGACAGATTGAATCTTGTGGCCAATGGCCGCAGCTTAGTTTGCAATTACTCTCCAGTAGTTTAACGTCTCGTTTGATGTTGTCTTGTTTAGTCGATGCTGATCACAGCAGTGCTGCTTGCTATAGCCAAGATATTCTCATGACACGTTTTAAGCCAGCTAAAACTTGCTGGACACAACGTTTATTGGCTTTGGATAGGTATATTTTAAGCATAGTTGATTCGAGCAGTGACCCTCAAAGCGATCGTAACCTGATGCGGGGAGAATTTTATCGACACTGTTTTGATACAGACTTATTTGAATCTCGTCTAGTTGCTTGTTCAGCACCGGTAGGCTTAGGAAAAACAACCTCGGTAATGGCTTACTTGCTTCGTTGTGCAATTAAAGATAATTCCAGCAGAATTTTCGTCATTGCACCATTTTCTAACATTATAGATCAAACCGTCAAAGTTTTACGCAAAGCTATCGTTCTAAATAATGAAGATGCTACATCAGTTGTTGTTGCGCATCATCATAAAGCAGAGTTCAGCGATAAAGATATGCGCAAATATGCCGCTAGTTGGCAAGCGCCCATTGTAGTTACCACTGCTGTACAGTTTTTTGAAACACTCGCTGCATCCAACCCCTCAAAACTTCGAAAGCTACATAATGTGGTTGGTTCTGCCATATTTATTGATGAATCGCATGCTTGTCTGCCTGCTGAACTGTTAAATGTCAGTTGGTATTGGATGAGACAGTTAGTCGATATTTGGCGATGCAACATTGTTTTTTCATCAGGATCAATGGTCAAATTTTGGAAAGACGATTATTTAGTTAGTGAAGAAGGTATGCGTACCTTGCCTGACCTACTGCCTGAATCATTGAGGATAAAAACACAACAATTTGAAAGGCAACGCGTTATTTTTGACCGAATTAGAAATCCTTTGAAGCGCGATGATCTAGTTGAACGTATACAATCAGATGAAACTTGGGGTGAATTTATCGATCAAGACAAACCATCGTGTTTGGTGATTTTAAATACAGTGCAATCGGCAGCGGTTATTGCAGATACGTTGGCAAAAAGCTTAGATGATAAGAAAAATAAATTATCCAATAAAGTCGTATTGCATCTATCGACTGTTCTGGCACCCAAGGATCGAGATAGAATGCTGGAGGAAATAATCCATAGACAAGGTGATAGCGACTGGAATCACCGTCCCTGGTATTTAATTGCCACCAGTTGTGTTGAAGCAGGTGTCGATTTGGACTTCGCCATTGGTTTTCGAGAAACTTGTTCAGTAACCAGTTTTTTGCAAGTGTCAGGGAGAATTAATCGTCATGGTATACGATCTTTTGGTCGGTTATTTGATTTTTCTATTTTTTCTGAAGATGGTCTCAATCATCATCCGGGTTTTATTGAATCATCAGATATTTTGAATAACCTGTGGTCAGAAATAGTTAGTGACGAAGTGGATAGTAGTGAGCTTTGTAGTAAAGCTATTCGTAAAGAGCTTTCTCGGTTTCCAGAGAAAAGAAATAAATCAGAACTACTGTTGTCTGAAGAACAAAAACAGGGGTTCCAGGAGGTATCAACAACTTATCGAGTTATCGATTCCGATACAGCTACGGTTATTATTGACGCCAAATTAGTAGAAAAACTTGAACATGGATTTCCTGTGAATTGGCAAGACTTGCAAAATAACTCCGTACAACTTTGGATGCAGAAAATAGCGAAATTAAACTTACGGCCTATTGTTAATTGCTCTCAAGATAATATTTTCTCATGGACAGATGCTTATGAATACGACCCTAGTTTTCTTGGCATTATGCCTGATTTGATTAATTCAAAATCTGGTATTATTTAAACCTTCTAGGGTAGCTTAGTGCTAAATTCTAACTCCCAATTCCTCATCTACCAAACCAAGGACGACTCGAATGAGCAGAATAAAAACTAACAATAGCCTTGAAAATTCTTTTACTGAGTTCCTTCTCTATACCACGCCAGATAATAAAGTGAAGGTTGAGATATTTCTAAAGGATGAGAATATTTGGCTGACTCAGGATAAAATTGCCGAGCTTTTTGGGGTGCAGCGGCCTGCAATCACCAAACACTTGAATAATATTTTTGCATCTGGTGAGCTGGTGAAGGATTCAGTTAGTTCCAAAATGGAACTAACTGCTCAGGATGGTAAAAGCTATAAGACTAATTTTTATAATCTGGATGCCATTATCTCAGTGGGTTATCGTGTTAACTCAATACAGGCGACACAATTTCGTATTTGGGCAACTGAGCGTCTTAAAGAGTACATTATCAAGGGTTTTACCATGGATGATGAGCGACTTAAGAACCCTGATCGTTTCTTTGGCGAAGATTACTTTGAAGAACAACTGGAACGTATTCGAGACATTCGCTCTAGTGAACGTCGCTTTTACCAGAAAATTACAGACATCTATGCCCAGTGCAGCGTGGACTACAATAAGGATACGGAGGAAACAAAAAGTTTTTTTGCTACCGTACAAAACAAATTACATTGGGCTATTACACGGCAGACGGCTGCAGAAATTATCCATGAACGGGCTGATAGCCAACAACAGAACATGGGCCTTACCTCATGGAAAAATGCGCCTTCAGGCCGAGTTCGAAAACTCGATGTTTCGGTTGCTAAAAATTACCTTAACAAAGCAGAACTGGATGGGTTAAACCGTATTGTGACAATGTACCTGGATTATGCAGAAATGCAGGCAAGGAACATGCAAGTCATGAGTATGCACGATTGGGTTAAAAAACTTGATGCATTTCTTCATTTCAATGAAAAGGAAATCCTGGAGAATGCAGGAGAAATCAGGGCTGAGGTAGCTAAAAACTTTGCTGAGTTAGAATTTGAGAAATACCGCATTGTGCAGGACAGGTTGTTTGAGTCTGACTTTGACAAGTTGATCAGCTTACAGAAAAAAGAAAATGGCGATCTAGAATAGTTAAGACAACAGTGGCTATCAAGAAATGGTAGATACCGATCAAATAATCCTTATCTCTGCATTGCAGCACTATGCCTACTGCCCGCGTCAGTTTGCGCTGATTCATCTTGAGCAGGTCTGGGATGATAACTTTTTTACCGCCCATGGCAAGCTATTGCATGAACGTGTCGATAGCTGTGAACCAGAGCAACGAGGTGATGTGCGCTTTGAGCGTGGAGTAGCCGTAAAATCTCACAAATTGCAACTCACGGGTAAGCTCGATTTGCTGGAAATAGAAGGCAAGCCGCCAACTAAATACTTCCCTGTGGAATATAAACGTGGCAAGCCCAAGATTGAAGACTGGGATAAAATTCAGCTCTGTGCCCAGGCGTTGTGCCTGGAAGAAATGCGTGAAGTACACATTGATGAGGGCGCTTTGTGGTACTGGCAGGTGAGAAAACGGGAACCTGTATTGTTTGATGATGTATTGCGGGGTGTAACACGTGCGGCCATTGAAGGCGCACATAAAATATTGGCATCCGGCAGCACCCCGCCACCCACTGATCAAAAGAAGCGCTGCAAAGCCTGCTCATTGGTGGATTTATGTGGACCAGATACTTTTCGGCGCGATCATTCGGGAGCTTACATTGCGGGACTTTTTACAGAATTAACAGGGAGTGATTCAAATGAAAACTGATATGACTTTGTTTGAGAATTACGAGATTCGCCGAATTTATGATGAAGAGTTGGAAATCTGGTGGTTTTCGGTGATTGACATAGTGCAGGTATTGACCCAGCAAGCTGACTACCAGGCAGCCAGAAATTATTGGAAAGTATTAAAAAATCGACTAAAAAAGGAAGGGAGTGAAGTGGTTACAAATTGTAACCGGTTGAAAATGACGGCAACTGATGGAAAACAACGGCTTACAGATGTCGCCACTGCCGAAACCCTGCTGCGCCTGGTGCAATCTGTACCCAGCCCAAAAGCCGAACCAATCAAGCTCTGGCTGGCCAAGGTGGGTTATGAGCGAATGCAGGAGATGGCCGATCCAGCAAAATCACTCAATCGCGCCAGAGAAACCTGGCAGAAACATGGCCGTAGCGAAAAATGGATTCAACAACGTATGACGGGGCAGGAAACTCGCAATAAACTCACAGATTACTGGAGTAACCACGAGATCAAACAAGGCGAGGAATTCGCTATTCTCACAAATATCATCCACCAGGAATGGTCTGGAGTAAGTGTAAAAGACCATAAGACACTAAAAGGATTAAAAAGCCAAAATCTGCGTGATCATATGAGCGAGGCAGAACTAATTTTTACAGCACTTGCTGAATTATCGACACGGCAGATTGCAGAGAGTGACGTTGCGAGAGGTATGGATGAAAACAAAACAGCCGCTAAAACGGGTGGCGGGATCGCTAAAAGTGCACGTAAGGAGTTGGAAGCCAAAACAGGTAAAAAAGTGACCACCTCAAATAATTACTTACCTTCAGCAGATAATAAGGTTATCAGGAAAACCAAAAGGGCAAGTAGAAAAAAAACTTCAGGCAAAAAGCCATGAAGAAACTACTCAACACCCTTTATGTAACTCGTCAGGAAAGTTACTTACATAAAGAACGTGAAACCATCGTGATTAAGCAGGGTAAGGATAAGCTTGGACAGTTTCCTGCTATTAGCATTGCTAATATTCTTTGCTTTGGGCAGGTATCAGTATCACCTTTCCTTATGGGCTATTGTGGCGAACAGGGAATTGGCCTGGCTTTTTATACGGAATACGGGAAATTTCTTGCCCGTGTACAAGGCAAGCAAACAGGTAATGTCTTGTTGCGACGTGCCCAGTATCGCTGGGCTGATAGTGAAGAAAAATCAATAAGTATTGCACGGCTTATGGTCGCTGCAAAAATTGCTAATGGCCGGTCTGTGCTTATGAGGGAGATTCGGAATCACGGAGAAAATGCATCATTGGGTGGGGCTGTTTCTAAACTGGCAGTAAGTTTACGTCGTGCTCAACATGCACAATCAGTTAGTGAGGCCATGGGTATAGAAGGCGATGCTGCCAGTACGTATTTTGGTGCTTTTAACGAATTGTTACGAGGCAGTGGCTTTGTTTTTGGTGGTAGAGTTCGCCGCCCACCAACTGATCCAGTAAACGCACTTCTGTCATATGTATACACACTTGTTACACATGAGTGCTCTTCAGCATTACAGGGTGTCGGTCTTGATCCCTATGTAGGCTTTTTACATCAGATCGGAAGAGCGTCGTGTAGGGAAAGAGTGTAGATCTCGGTGGTCGCCGTATCATTAAAAAAAAAACCCCACTCCCCCCCCCCCCCCCCCACCCTCCACCCCCCCCCCCCCCTATTCCCTATCACCGTCCTCTTGCCTCACGGAGCGTTCTCTCC
>CAJVYT010000067.1 GCA_913009765.1 uncultured candidate division Zixibacteria bacterium | reverse complement strand
GGGGGGGGGGAGGGGAAGGAGAAAGTGGAGAAGCAGAAAGGGTTGAGGGAGAGGGAGGAGGGATGAGATGTGAAGAAAGAGGTGAAAAAAAAGAAAGAAAAAGAGATTTTTTTTTTTTTCAAGCAGAAGACGGCATACGAGATATATCAGTGTGACTGGAGTTCAGACGTGTGCTCTTCCGATCTACGCACTATTGCTATGGCTTTTGGTGTTGGTAATGTACGTATTTTTAATATTAGAAACAAATAATTATAAACCGGGTGATCTTTATAACGCCACTTCATGTAATCTATATCGCGTGAACCTAATGCATCATGTTTAAAATCATCACGCATTTTTTTCCATAAGTGAGACAACCATCTCTTAGTCAGCGGCCAATCAGTACAGGGCTTGATATGCCATGCAAAGCTCTTGTATGATCTCAGATCAGTTTTTCCAAAGCTCCAAAAGGAACAAACTTCATCATACAGCCCAAGTATAATTCCTAGTTTAAGATGGCGCCTACTTGGGAAGCCATATGAGAATTCAAAAGCTTTATTCTTTCCCATATACATCTCAATGAATGTTTTTGCAGTACCAGCAAATGCTCCATCCAGTTTCCTTTGACCTCGGGCCCCTTTGTCAACCATAATATCGCATACTTGAACGCTGGATACCTTCTTGCCTTTTATATAAAAATCTCGTTGTAATCCAGTGTACTGGGCTATTAACTTCCCCTCTCTGAAAGCCAGTATTGCATATGGTTTGCTGTTGCGTACGCAAAATTTCCAGTCCCATATATGGTTCTGGTCTTGCTGGAATACATTCTGGAATAGTTCATTTATTTTCTCTTTATCACCATCTCGATAAGGACGTATGTAGGCTCCTGATCTGACGCCACTTCGTTTGAAACATAGAAAGCGATACGCTATTTCGTCATTATTAAATAATCCCTTATGTAATGAGTACATATCAATAAGAGAAGCTATGATCTGGGATTCGTTACATTCTTCATAGTTTACCTTCGACCTATACTGTTGTAATTTTTCAATTATACGGTGCGTGTATGATGCAACCAGACTCGTATAATCTTTCTCTTCTACTAAATCATAACCAGCACGCTGTGCCTGGTTAATATATGTTTTCCTTTTGCTGATTGACGAGTAAGTACAACCTGTACTATTTAGTGATACCTTATCCAGAATCACTATATAACCCTCTTTACGTAATAAATCTCGCCCATGTCCAAATAAAATATACTCAGGAATCTTGTGCCAAGGCTCATGATATATAATTAAATCATTTTCGGATTTAGGCTCATCTTCATAGCTACTATGCCTTAAAGTGAAAAGATCTTTTATACCTATATCCTTTACATAGTTAATTTCTTCTTCATTAGATGAGATTGCAGTCACTCTGTGACCATATTTTGTTAACTCTACAGAAGCGGGTCCAAAGCCAACTCCTACTTTGAGTATTTTCTGGTTATGGGAGGGGAGCTGTTCGTACAGTACTTTCCTCGCATAATCTTGCGAGGCAGCCAAAGACCAGTTTGGATCTAAAAGAAAACCACTATGTAGGTCATCAACACCACATACTCTCGAGAATACCTTTACGTATTCACGTATTGTGTATATTGTACACTTATTCATGCTGATTCTGGATATCCCAATGCCATGTACAATCTAAATAAAATTTTTCTATATTACCAAATCGTACATAATACCTGCCAGGCCCCAGAAGTTTCCATGCTTCTTCAGGGAATACTGCGGGATAGCCGCTCCCAAAATGGACCGCAGATGGTATAAGGTTCGGATTCGGGCTCCATTCCATTAACCATTCATTATCTGTACCAAAGTTTATTGGAAATACTGGTGGTTTTGTCAGAACCCCCAGATACTTCGAAATGGGTAGTGATGCTTTTGGTAAAACATTGCTCAATATTTTACATATATAACGCGCCCATCCATGTGGGTCATATTTATTCAGATAGTTTTTATGTGCTTCATGCATATATATTCTTTTATTATCAGATATATTGTTACCGCACTGGTTATAATTATGTACAGCCAGAGCACTGGGTTCCATATATAAATGGTAATGATTTGCACGAACCCGCCGGAAGAGATCTGCGTCCTCAAAATACATAAAGAATCGTGCGTCAAACAATCCTCCGCTTGATTCTATAGCCTCTCTGCTAATTAAGACCAGACCACCTGATAAGCTGGATTGTTTCGACGGTCTATCCATGCGTAGAATTCTTATTGTGCGATGTCTATGCCGTTGCGAGTAAAGTTGTAATAACCAGCTGGAGCTATGAAATAGTTGGTCTCGAATACAATCAAATGGTGAATATTTGTATGTTGGCGGAAGCAGAAAAATCCTCTCATCATCCCAATATATGCGCGGGCACACAGCCCCTGCACGTGTATTATTTTCTAGAAAGTCTACTAGTTTTGATAAAGTACCATGTAATAAGTAAGCATCGGGATTAAGCAATAGTATATATTTACCTTCGGCTGCCTTGTAGGCATGATTACATGCTCTACCAAACCCTATATTTTTTTCATTAACAATTATTTTAACATTGGCATTGATTAATTTACGTAAGATATCACTCTCAGAATGAGACTCTGAATTATCTACAACAATAACTTCAACATTAGTATTATCTTTATCATCAACAATGGACGATACTGCACGAGTTGTGAGATGGGCTGCATTATAATTAATAATAATCGCAGAAACTATGGTGTTCATTCTTTACCGAATGTAATAAAAATAATCGTCCCATAGTCAGAAGGTATAAAACTTATGTTGCCATAACGTGCAAGCATTGCAAGATGTCCATATGGGTAGTTGTGCATAATAATATTAATATACTTAACTTTTGGCCTATCTAGTACCGTAATATCGAACGGTATTTCGTAATCAATAATATCAATATTCAGTCTCTCAGCTAACTGTTTAAGATTTATTTTAGTCTCATGATTTCTTGTACAGTCGTGCAAAATAATAACCTCAGTATTGGTACTCTTCATTTTCTCAACCATATCTTCAATAAATACGATAGTTTCATCCTCTCTACTGCGAGTAGGTATAATCAATGTAACTTCTTTATTAAGGCTATTAAAATAGGCGGCAATCATCTTTGTAGTATTTTCTAAATGTTGTTGATCTGGACTACTGACTATCTTCCGACAAGTTTTGTTAAGCAGATTTTGCTTCGTTACAATTACTTCATCGAAATATTCTGAAAGTGCAGATCTTGATTTGCCTTTACTCCATTCGCACTCTGCAGTTAATGCGCGATATAGCCCACAAACAACCTGTGCAAGTCTAATATCAATATTTAGATCAGATTCCTTTAAATTTTGAGTTGTTTTGTGATGTCGTAATGCTGGATCCAGAAAATCATCAATTTTATGCTCAATTTCCAATTTTCGAACTGGCCACTGGATCTGCATACTATTTTCAATAATTTCTACTACCTCACGCCAATCATCAAGTAAGTCCTTATAACTTATAAATACGCGATTATGTCCACGTGTCCAGCGTTCTGCCTCGAACATATAAGTTACCCAGAGTAAGTATGATTTTTCCAGAGTAAAACTATTGCGTTTCATCAGGGAACTTGCTATCTCTCTGGGATCTCGTACTACGATTAGATAAAGCGGTATAACTGATATTTCAGTGAAAATCGAATGCCACACTGGCAACACTCGACATATCCTCGGGTCTTTAATTGCCCATAATGGAGACATTGAGAAATCTTTTTTTATGATCTCTATCATCGCCTGCTTTATTGGTACAATTGCCTCACTACGCCACCATTCCGCCGGTAACAGACACACATCCTCCCAACATGATCCTGATATCTGTAAAAGCCACTCGTTAAGCTGGACAATCTCAGTATGTTCCCAAAAACCGGTCTCATTGTCCTCTGAATCTGACAAAAGCGAAGGCCCAAGATCCACACCGAGATAATTAATTACCCTAGTTATTGCCGAAGTACCACTTCGATGCATTCCGAGGATCACAATGGTGCGTTGCTCTTGAAGTGTCTCTTCCATATAAATTTATCTGAAGATATCAGCCAAAAAAAAGAATATTTGTTTAGCTGATAGAAGTATCTTCATGATTTATGGTTGGACTATTAATTTTTACGGTTGGTTTAATACCAAAATCAACAATACCTGCCAGAGGTACAGCATTCTCGTATTCTATTCTAAACACAATAGCATCAATAATTCGATGCAGAATACAGGGTTCTCCATCCCTGATACCAGTAGATCCTGCGTTTATAAAATATACTCCCGGAGATAACAATGCTCTAAAACGAAAACTCACGCTAACATTTGATCCTGCATCTACATATTTGATTGCGTCCCTCAGTGTTGAAGTTGACGATCCTCCTAGCTCAAAGCCACTTGTCGTCTTTATAGCCATTCCGAATCTGACGGCAGTTGCGGGCTGATAAAAGCGAACATCATAGCAATATATATATTCCACTCCTCTCTTTAGCACATTAACCTGATTCCCATCTGTTGTAAGGATGCGAGAGTTCTCAATTTGAGCACCTTGATGTTCATACGATATCGTACTTTCTGCTATCAAATCGGGATCATAGTAATCTACCCCTACAGACGGTTGCGTCCCAACGCGTTTGAATTCTTCATTCCCATCAGGCTCGGATATTGGCTCTGGTATTAGGGAGGCATTGAGGTTTCTTATTTCCTCACGCAAAGATTCTTGTCTGTCAGGAGCAGCATATACTAATTGTTGATATTTCGAGACAATAATTTGAGGATCCCCGGAAAGCAATAGCTCACCATGTTCGAGAAGAAAAGCCCTATCGCAGAACTCTACAATTATATCTGGAGAGTGCGTCACAAAAAGAATAGTCGCTCCTTTTTCCTTAATTTCTTGCAGCCGCATAAAACATTTACGTTGAAATGCTACATCACCAACAGCAAGCGCCTCATCGACAATAAAAATATCGGGGTCAACACAGATACTAACGGCAAATGCCAACCTGATTACCATCCCGCTGGAATATGTCTTGATAGGTTGATCAATAAACTCACCTATATTGGCAAAAGCGAGTATGTCTTCCATACGGGCATTAGTTTCTTCTCTCGTCAGTCCCATTAATGCACAGCTGATGGTTACATTTTCTCTGCCCGTAAATTCATAGTTAAAACCTGACCCCAACTCCAATAATGCCGAGAGTCTCCCGTTGACGGTAACTTTACCCTTTGTGGGAGTTAAGATCCCACATATAATCTGTAACAATGTGGATTTACCCGCACCATTACGCCCGACTATTCCAACTGATTCTCCACGTCCTATTTCAATAGACACATCATATAATGCCCAAAACTCTCTGAAATACTGCTTCCGCCCTCGCCATAGAGACTGTTTTAGCCGATCCTGGGGTTTATCATAAATTTGGTAGCGCTTCCCTATATTGCAGCACTGAATAACAGGGCCTGAAGTCATCGATACACCTCGTAACTATTTTTACTGAACACCATACCGCTATAAGAAATATTACTATTCATATGAATAGCCGTACTTATCGATGATTACACGATCTCTATGGGCAACGATCTCTCTCAGCTCATCGTCGTAATAGTCTTGATAAGCAGTTCTCTTGAAATTATTCATTGGAGGATTCTTAAGTATTTCCTGCCTTAATATCTCGGATATCGGCGCATTTGTAGATTCTAATATTTCTAATAGCTCTTTTCGTAGTTCTTCAAATTTCTTAATCTTGGCATTTTCTGGGTTCTCAAAAAGAGTTTCTGGAGTGAGCCCATAAATCATCATGTATACCCATGTTAGTGGGCCAATATTTAAGTTCACCAATGTTGGATTATCCATAAGATTTAGAATATACGTCCTGAAATCATTATCGGTATTTTCATTAGCTATACCTAGAATATGACCTTCGAGAGACTTTGGATCTATTACTGACATTGCGCGCCACCAAGAATAGAATGATACATACCAGTCCCATGGATTACGTATAAGACCAAACTTTGGGATTGCACGATACTGATCTGGGATATCAAGCACCGTTGCATGACCTGGATTTACCACCATACCCCAATCGTCAGAGATATGTTTTTTCAGTGTCTCTCGGATAAAGGTCCCACCGGCCCGAGGGAAATGAATGAATACGAAATATTTACACAATAACATTATGCTAATTATACCTGTGGATATATAGAATTATTATCAAATTTAAGTCTGTATTTCTTTTATAATATACTAATATTTCATCCTTATACTTATTTGTCTTGTCTCAGAGGACATCTGCAAATCCTCTACGTGTTTTTTTAAACCAAAATAGACCTAACCAGGCCACTATAAGGCTAACAACAAAATATATACTCAGTTCAGCCCAATCTGGCTGTTTGCCCCAGATCAGAATATTGCGTATCTGCTCAATCACGAAAGTTAATGGATTTAAATATATAAACGAACGATAGGCCTCAGGAAGTGCTGTGATTGGATAGAAGATCGGCGCTAGAAACAACATTGCTGTAGTGACAATACCCGTAGTGTGACTAACATCGCGTAAATACACCCCCATTGATGCAAGAAACCACGACACGCCCATTGTCAATAATATCAATGGGAAAAGAACAATGGGTAGAAAAAAAATAGTAACATTTATATAAAGGTGAAGAATCAGATAGAAAACCAACAATACAAATATGCTGACAACAGAATGGAAAAGCGCCGAACCCATTGCTACCCACGGCAAGATTTCAAGCGGAAAAACAACTTTTTTAACATAGTTCACGTTACTGAGTATCAGGGATGGAGCACGATTCACACACTCTGCGAACAATCCATGGATAATTAAACCCGCAAATAACACAACTGCGAACTCGCCTCGATTGCTGGTTTCTACACCCCATCTCACATTTAGCACTACACTAAATACAAAGGTATAGATAATTAACATAAGGATGGGATTCAATAATGACCATAAAAGACCCATTACCGAACCGCGATAACGGCCTATAACTTCCCGCTTAGTCAATTGTAGAATAAGGTTCCTGTGTTCCCAGAAATCTGTAAACATACTCAATAAAGAAATAGAGGAATTTTTCTGATTCACGATTGAAACTCCCGCAACTGGACATTTAAATAAAGGGGATTAAAGAATGACCACAATAACCTCATCATAGAACCTCTATACCAACCAATAATTTCTCGTTTAGTCATCTCCATAATTAAACCACGATGTCGCTAAAAACTGGCGAACATCTCGGCCGGACTCAGAGAATGATTTATGTGGCCCATGATGCGATATTACTCATGCAATGCTTCAAGTCATTGTCCCAGGTCTTGGGCTTAATACCGAATACGTTGATAAGTTTCTTATTTGAAAGCACTGAATACATTGGTCTTGTCGCCGGTGTTGGATAATCACTTGTTGGTATGCCAATCAACTTTGGTATTGGGCTTTCCGCTAATAGTCCAGCCTGGGAAGCATACTCTAATATACGCTTTGCATAGTCATACCATGTAGTTTCACCAGCAGCACTAAGATGATAAATGCCGCTAGTATCAAGTAAACTCTCTATAAAATCTTTAACAGGCGAGTGATTTCTATGTGTCAATATTTTGGCAGTGGTCTCAGCTATCTGTCCGCTCCAGGTAGGTGCCCCGATCTGGTCATTAACAATAGACAACTCCTGTTTTTCTCTGGCAAGCCTTAGGATCGTTAAAAGAAAGTTTTTGCCTCTCATCCCATACACCCAGCTTGTGCGTAATATAAGGTATGGGACATCTGTCGCGACAATGCTTTTCTCGCCTGCCAACTTGGTTTCTCCATACACGCTAAAGGGATTTGGCTCGTCTTCTTCTGTGTATGGTTTATTTTTTGTTCCGTTAAAAATATAGTCAGTAGAGTAATGAACAATAGCAGCCCCAATGCGCCTGACCTCCTCTGCCATGATCCCGGGGGCTACACCGTTGACAGCCATGGCCAGTTCCGCTTCTTCTTCGGCTTTATCTACTGCCGTATAGGCGGCTGCATTTATGATAAGATTTGGCCTGGTCTCGCGAATGACTCGCCTGATTGAATCTGGGTCAGCGAGATCCATTTCCTGTCGTCCAAGGGCAATTACATTACCAAGGGGTGCAATGGTGCGTTGGAGTTCCCAGCCAATCTGGCCATTCTTTCCTGTAAGAAGGATCGTGGGTGAGGCATTCATTTATAATACTCCCTCACTCCCTGCCCTTTCCCTCTGGAGAGGATTCTTGATTTATATCATCAAATAATTCTGCTCTGGATAATGGTAATCCTTGCTGATCTTTTTTTGATAATTTAGGTTCGCCTTCTGTTGGCCATGCAATATTAAGCGAAGGATCGTTCCATGCAATGCAACGCTCATGCTCCGGCGCCCAGTAATCTGTCGTTTTGTAGAGTACCTCGGCAACGTCTGAAATAACAACGTAGCCATGGGCAAAACCCTTAGGTATCCAAAACATTTTCTTGTTTTCTGCAGAGAGGTTCTCTCCGATCCATTTTCCAAATGTGGGTGAGCTTTTCCGAATATCCACTGCCACATCGAATATCTCACCGGCGATAACACGCACTAGCTTCCCTTGCGATTGTTTTATCTGATAATGCAATCCACGTAATACGTTTCTCATGGAACTAGAATGATTGTCTTGCACGAAGATATCTGTGATGCCCACTTTCTCTGCGAGTATTTTTGAGTTATAGCTTTCGTAGAAGAAACCACGTTCATC
This sequence comes from uncultured candidate division Zixibacteria bacterium, assembly GCA_913009765.1. The sequence goes on along the minus strand of CAJVYT010000067.1, from coordinate 5,160 downwards.
ACCGAATATTTTGGGTTCTAATACTAGCACTTCCGGGATTGCAGTTTTGGTGACATTCATAGAGTAAATCGTAACATGTAATACCTAAGATATTGCGCATTGAGGTATAACTAATCTTACAGATAAGGTTTTTTAAAATACTTGTTCGCGCAACAACCCAAGCAGGTATTGTCCATAGCCATTTTTCTTTAAAGGCGCAGCAAGTTCCTCTAATTGTTCGGCAGTGATATACCCCATGCGATAGGCAATTTCTTCCGGACAGGCGATTTTCAGGCCCTGCCGACGTTCGATGGTCTCAACGTATACCGATGCCTCAAGGAGAGATTCGTGGGTGCCTGTGTCCAACCACGCCATTCCGCGGCCCATGATTTCCACATCGAGCTGCCCTTGTTCCTGATAGCGTTTGTTGACATCCGTGATTTCTAGCTCGCCTCGTGCAGATGGCTTGAGCGAGCGTGTGATATCGACCACCTGATTGTCATAAAAATATAGCCCCGTTATGGCATAGCGTGATTTAGGCTGCTTCGGTTTTTCTTCGAGGCTCAACACCTTGCCATTTTTGTCAAATTCCACCACGCCATAGCGCTCAGGGTCCCGAACAGGGTAGGCAAATACCGTACCACCGGAGTCTCGGTTTGCGGCCCGCTGAAGCTGCTTGGTTAAATCATGACCGTAAAAAATATTGTCCCCGAGTACCAGGGCACAGGGGTCATTCCCAATGAATTTCTCGCCTATGATAAAAGCCTGCGCTATACCGTTAGGTTCTGACTGGACAGCGTAGGTGATATTAAGCCCCCATTGGCCACCGTCATTGAGTAGTTGCTCGAATCTGGGTGTATCTTGTGGCGTTGAAATCAATAAAATGTCTCTAATCCCCGCCAGCATCAACGTGGCGAGCGGATAGTAGACCATAGGTTTGTCATAGATTGGCAATAACTGCTTTGATATTGTATGGGTCACCGGATAGAGCCGGGTCCCGCTACCGCCAGCCAGAATAATCCCTTTTCTCATAGTGCTGCTCTGTCTTTATAGTTGGTATCAACCCATTTTTTATAGGCCCCTGTGCTGATGCCTTCTACCCAATCGAGATTATCCAGATACCATTCGACTGTCTTACGTATGCCTGTATCAAAAGACTCCTTCGGGGACCAACCAAGTTCGTGTTCGATTTTATGGATATTCATGGCATAACGATGATCGTGTCCGGGGCGATCCTTAACAAATTTGAGGAGCGAGGCATGCGGTGCATGATTAGATTCGGATTTTAGTTCATCCAGAATTGCACAAACTATTTTGACTACCTCGATATTGGTTTTTTCGCACTTGCCGCCAATATTGTATGTTTCGCCCACACAACCCTGCTCCAAAACGACTCGCAACGCCTCACAATGGTCGTTGACATAGAGCCAATCACGTACGTTTTTTCCATCCCCATAAATGGGCAGAAATTTACCTTCTAGTGCATTCAGGATTGTCAGAGGAATCAGTTTCTCAGGAAACTGATAGGGCCCGTAATTATTCGTACAATTCGTGGTGACAACAGGCAAACCGTAGGTGTGATGATACGCTCTGACCAAATGATCAGAGGCGGCCTTGCTCGCCGAATAAGGACTGTTAGGCGCATAAGGCGTGGTTTCTGTAAAAGGGGGGTCTTCTAACGACAAAGCACCGTAGACCTCATCCGTAGAGACATGCAGAAAACGAAATTCTGTTCGTTGCTTACCTGGAAGTTTCGTCCAGTATAACCGTGTTGCCTCAAGTAAATGAAATGTCCCGTTTACGTTAGTATAAATAAAGTCCTCCGGGCCATGAATTGAGCGATCAACATGACTTTCCGCAGCGAAGTGTACAATTGCGCTGGGCTGGTAGTTTATTAATAAACCTTCGATTAGTTTATGATCGTTAATATCTCCATTAATAAAGATATGCTGTGAGTTATTCTCAAGACTTGCTAGATTTTGCAGGTTTCCGGCATAAGTAAGTTTATCGATATTGATAACCTTCCCGCCCGTTTCCGCTATCCAGTCCAATATAAAGTTCGAGCCGATAAAGCCGGCACCACCAGTAACAAGGATTGTTTTTATATGACTCATGACTCCATCCCTTGGATATAATTGGTTATTATAGCTGACGCTGTTATCTGACGATAAGCTATAATTAAGATTACGAGAATCGCCGTGTTCCGACGCTGATGCGCGATTACAAAAATGATAAATCAGCCAGACCGTCAGGTTAAAGGCTGGTACAGGCAATATGAAGGACTATGAGATCGTCGAAAACCAACCTCGCTCCCCCTTTATTTTTAGTAGAATTAACTTCAAAGAAGTCTTTTTTTAACTATTTCACTCTTCATGCTCTACTCGTTCTTTTGTACGATTCTACCATCTCGTGAAGGCCTGTTTCCAACGTATGTTGTGCGTGATATCCCAGATCGCGGCTGATTTTCTCGGAGCTGTACCAGGCCGAACCCAGTAGCTTTTCCAAAACCTCACTATTCAACGGCATGGGTCTCCCACTTACATGGCCAATTATGTCGCCAAATATTGACCCCAGACGCAAGATGGTAACGGGAATAGTCCTGCGGGGCGCTGGTTTCCCCAGAGCCTGGCAGACTAACGTGTAGATATGACGCGTGGAATAAACCTGGCCATCGGTAACGATATAGGTCTTATTCCGGGCCACGGGTTTTTCCGCCGCAAGCAATAACGCCTGGATAACATCGTCCACGTGTACCAGTGAGCGTTTATTGTTTACTTCGGGAAGGGGTGGAAACCATCCACTATTGATGGACGCAATCATGCGTGCAAGATTACCCCTGTAATCAAGTCCGTATACCAGTGGCAGGCGCAAATTGCACACATGCATTCCATGCTTCTCTCCTGCTTCTGACACCAACTTCTCTGCAGCCAATTTGGCCCGGCCGTAAGATGACTTAGGAGCAGCCAGGCTAGACTCATCCAAACAAGTTGTGCCGCCTTCTCCCATGACCTTGACTGTACTTAAAAAGATAAACCGTTTTACGCCTTTCCGGGCAGCTTCTGCCAACAGTGCCTGGGTTCCTGTCACCGTAATCGACCAATGGAGCTCCTCATGTTCACTCACATTTTTGTCTTCATTCTGCGCATAGCTGGCTAAATGAAAGACCGTATCAATTCCCTTACATACATTGTTCAACGTTTCGGGTTTGGCAAGGTCTCCATAACGACCTTCCACCGCTCCTTCCGGCCAGACTTGTCCGATTCTGGTGAGATCCCGCACCAAAGTGCATACCTTCGCATTTCGCTGGCGCAAAGTATTGACCAAGTGCTGACCGATATAACCTGTGGCACCTGTAATTAAAATCATAATCTTGAATAGTGAGTCGTAAACCAAGGGTCGGTGGTTGCCAATTTAGCTACATCGTTCTCTTGAGTAGATTCTTGTAAACTCGTAAATATTTTTAGCCAGATGTATTGATTTCTGCTAATCCTCCAAATCCTTGAGTATCCCTATGTTTATAGGATTCACGATCACGAACATCAGGCACGCTACCGCCATGCAGAATACATAATGTGTTCCGCACAAATACTAGTTGGCAACCTCCTGCCAATTCAGGCGACAATCAATATGGATAGGAAATTCAGGCCGCTTTCTCGGGCTAATCTATTACTCAGGCAACTCGTGGTCAAGTCGATAGTGAGCTAAGAGGGGAGGTAAGCCGATTTGAAGTGCTCGAGCAACCTCTTGAAGGGAAGGACCGGGTTTTGGCCGTCATCGGCACAGAGGGATACCGGCCCCGGGCGCAGGTGCGAGTGTGAGGCGGGCGGGATTACCAGCTGACAGTCTGGTCGGCCGCTCCGGGCGTCAATAAGCCGCAACGTACGAGCAATCTCAGCACCTGTTTTCGGATGGCTTTCCGAACGCGTTGAATATCAGCATCATCGAGTTGGACCTGGTAGCAGACTAAACCCGTTGGGCCTTGAGTCATGACACCATCGATGAGACACATATACAAATGGGTGTGCACATTGAGCGTCAAACCGAAGCGATACAGGAAAGTGTGGGCTGGGACCTCGCTAATCGCTCAGCCCCTTACCCATTTCGGCGGTAAGCGACAGCGAACCCCAACAATTTCATAGTTAAGATGTTGGGGTTCATGAAAACCATTCACCCCAACCTACGGGCTAACAAAAACATCAACCAAATCATAAGAATTATTTTTTACGCATAACTATTAACTGGAGGTACTAAAAGTCTCCTTTAAAATACGCAATAACCCCATAAACATCACAGGATTAATCATGCACTTGATGTCCGTTATGATCAACCCCAAACGAAGGTGTTTTTTACCTCCCCTTCACAGCGCGCCGGAACGCAGGAGATAAAAATCGGAGAAGTGAGGTCGCTCTTGACCGTCCATGGTCTCCGCGACACTAATATTTAGGGTCGGAGTAAAAACTCTGACAAAGCGGAAGACCGGTAAAAAGTTTTTACTCCGCTTCAAATACTCCTACTACCTTATCCGTCGAAATGTGCGCCCTTTAGAAGGCCGCTAATGCTGAGATCTTCATCTAATTCAGGCCAATGAATACCTTGACCATCGCCTAATAGTTCCCATTTAGATAGTTGTTCATTCGTTGCTTGTGAAAGTCTAGGAAACCAGGCTAATGGGGCAGAAATTTTACGCCCATCAGCAAGGGAAACAATTATCTCGTTCTCCGTGCACTCAACATGCTCTGCTAATGGATTTACTTCAATCGCTAAAGTGCTCATTCCAAACCTCCATCAATTTCTCTCGATTTTCTTCTACTAGCTTTCCTAGTTTTGATAATTCATGGGCCGCAAAGCGCGTAGAACCTGCAAGGCTTACAGGTTGTAACCAGTATTTTGCCAATTTTCTATCGGATTGAATATGTATATGTGGTGGTTCACCATCTTCATTACTATAAAAGAAAAATCTGTAAGGCCCTATTCGGAGTATAGTTGGCATAATCGAAATCATACACTATGTTGTAACTTATTTATAAATCAGACGGATAACTATAATTAGAGGGCCTACAGAAATAATCATGCGCTTGTTGCTTGTGAGAATCAAGCCTGTGTAGGCTACGCTGCTTAAACGAAGGTGTTTTTTACCCTCCCCTTTACAGCGCACCGGAGCGAGGAGATAAAAATCGGAGA
>CAJVYT010000066.1 GCA_913009765.1 uncultured candidate division Zixibacteria bacterium | reverse complement strand
CAGTGTGACTGGAGTTCAGACGTGTGCTCTTCCGATCTAACATGATTCTTTTCAGTAAAATAAATCTGGTCACGCCTAAACAGTCCAGCTGATAGTAAATTTGTATCATGGGTAGCAAAAATCAATTGTGCACCATTTTTATTAATCTCTTTATTATGGAACATTCTAATAATATTCAGAGTTAATTTAGGATGCAGTTTCGTATCCAGTTCATCGACACATAGAAGTTTCCCTTTCTGTAGAGTGTCCTGAATTGGCCCTAACAGGTGGAAATATTTTTGAGTCCCAGCTGACTCTGTATTGTCAAAAGGTAATTTGATAGTTGTTGTTTCTTTGCCTTCAGCATTAAAACGCTTCCTTTCGGAGAAAAGAATTTTAGTAGCCTGAATGTTATTTCTAATACCATCCGGTAAATCAGGAGGAAGATTATTTGACATCTTATCCACAAATGGCTGTTCTTCAAAAATATTTTCAACTATTGTATAGTTTTGTAATATTAGTTGTGAATTAATATAGATTATATCAGGTTTTTCTAAATCAAGTGATGATTTAAAAATAGCGTTAACGGCTTCTTTTTTAGTAACATTACTTTTAGCAACACTACTTTTTTCAAAAATAAGAATTAGAAAAAATATTAACAATAGTACTGAGTAATTAAATAGGTTTAAAGCTCTTTTCATGAGAACCTCCCGTTAAACGAAATATCTTTTTACTGAATCATAAATTTTTACAATTACATCATCTACTTATAAGAAGATATATCCATTATAGTTTATCGTCTTTTTAATATTATAATTTAACACATAGAAAAAGCGGAGCTTTTTACGGCTCCGCTCACAATGAAGGAGGTATTATAAACTATTTTTTCTTGTAAAATAGATTTTTCATAATTATCTCAGCCGGACAAAATTTAGTAAATGATGATTGAAAAAGGTTTAAACCAACAAATGCTGTCAAATATAACCAGTACCCATTTGGGTAAAAGTAGTCCAAAGTAAGCGAGGCAATTATCATAGTACCGGCGAGAAATCTGATTGAATGTTCTAAAGTCATAGGGTTCTTCTCCAGCTTAAAAGTTATATGTCATTTTGGTATATATATTATCATTAAGCGAAAGCTGTCCAAAATCTGTATTAACATAGGTTCCATCAAAAACATTTGCACCAACAGTCAAAGTAACTTCATCGGAATATTTATACTCGGTTGAAAACCTGAAATACAATTCTTCTTCATTTGGTGAATAAAAAACAAATGCCGACACCATTACAGTTTCATCAACCATCATTTTTGTCCATCTGCTGGTTATAAGATGTTTGATCTCGTCACGATAATGATAGCTTGGATTTTGTTGTGCTTCAAACAAATCATAGTCAATCATTTTATCAGCCTGCCATTGCAAATTGACTGTTAAGTTCGTTGCAATCTGACGTTCAAAGCCAATCATACCGCTTAAAGAAGAATTCGGCATAAATGAGTTATCACCATCGGGGTCATCTTTGGAATCATAATATCCGCCTTCAAGCCAGAAAATACCGCCAAATTTTGCACCTCTTAAAGAAGCACCGTAAAGCTGTAATCTTGGATATACCGGCATCATTGTTGAGGCGTTCAAACCCATAGGGTTTTTATAAAATCCTTTGTAGAAATAGAATGCTAAGGAATACATGCCAACCTGTCGTTGAAATCTGGCGGCAAACTCAGAATTGCCAAAAGTCTTTGCAGGTTCGTTAGCATTAAAATAAAGACTGTCACCCATACCGGTTCCTACAACAGTTCCGACAAGCGGGTTGTAGTAGCTCAACTTCTCACCTGTCGGAAGACGGTTTGATTCAAATGAGGGAGTGAATACAAACGAAAAAGCACCAATAGAGTTATAGTATTCCATTCGAAGAGCGTTTTGAGGAGCTTTCAAATATTGGTCATCACGTCCTAAGAAAAACGAGCGGTAGTCTTTGGCAAAGACATCATTGATAAAAATCAGATCACCGGTACCCCATGTAAGTATCTGGCGACCGATTTTAAAATCAAGTTTATCACCTAAACGAAATTTCAGATATGCTTCCCGAATTTCCCAGTCATACTGTTCGGTCTCATCAGCAAGACCGTCATAGACAAAGTCAACTCTCGAGAAGAACTCACCGGCATCACCGATTGACTCCATCCTTACCTGCAGTCTTGTTTCAGAAACAGACTGGTCAGATTTTGTGGGATTGTCTTTTTCAAGTTGTCCGCCAAAAAGACCCTGCACATATCCGTCAGTATATAGTTGTGCGTGCGATGGCGAAACTAAAACAAGCAATAATAACACTGTCAAAAAATATGTAATGTTTTTCATTATAGTATCCCCGTTTACTTTTTGATATATTTCCGTGGAGGATTTTTTAAGTACCGTTCAGTGAAAATATCATCTTTCACACCAACATTATATATAATTTTGTCAAACGAAACAGTTGTGTGTCCGCCTTTTTTAATATTTTTCATTGTGCGAACTGTGATAGTTGGAATCCCGTCGATTACTTCAATCTTGTCAGCTGTGAACTCTTTTATCAGCTTATCTTTTTTATTATAGTATTCTTCTTTTAATGGAAGCATTGTTTCTTTGTCAATATAGGAAACTTTTCGAGAGAAACCTTTGTATGCTTTTTTCGGAACAGATTCGATGACATAGACTGCTTTACCGTCTAATGTTTCTTCACCTTTTAAAGTATGATTATCTTCAGTCCAATGACGACCGGACACATCTTCATACGAAAAATCAGAACCGACAAAACTTGAATTTTTATCATCGGCGGATATAGGTTTGATTAAATCAATAGACGGAATATAAATCCAGCGTTGATCGTTTCCTTCTGATGTTTTATACACCATAAAAGTTGTACGGGAAACGTCGGACGGTTTTTTAAAATATGTATAATATTTTTGATTGCCGCCTTCTTCATTGTCCAAGCGAATCATGGTAAACTCTCTGATTCGTTCTTTCCCTCTTTTAGAAACGATAGACATCGTAACATCGGAGATACCATCATCACCTGCATAAAAATATGCAAGATGTGACTGCTTCATAATTTCATTTGCATCCTGTGCTGATGCATTTCTACTTGTCATTCCAAAAAAGAGCAGTAGAGCAAAAAATAATGTGGTTAGTCTTTTCATTTTTAAATCCTTTTATTATTATTTTATTTTTTCTATTTAAACAATGTTCTTTTAAACATTTGTGTTAGAGCAGGTAACAGTAACATTGTTACCAAACCGGACACAATCATAATAGCTAAGAAAAATGAACCAACAGTAATATATGGTACTAATGTCGAGAACAACATAGGTACAAACCCGATAGAAATAACCAACACATTACGTGTGATAGCTCTTCCGGTACCTTCAAATATTTCGTCAAAAGATTCATCAAAGTTTTTGGTTCGTTTATAAATCATACGTAGCCGCTGAATAAAATGTATAGCAAAGTCAATAGACAGCCCCAGTGTCAGTGACGATAAAACAGCCACCGGCATATCATACGGTTTTCCGATGAATCCTATAAAGGCATAGATTGCCATAACAGTAATAGTAAGTGGCAGCATTGAGAAAAGTCCCCATTTAAATGAACGGAACAAGAATATCATCATGAGAAAAACAACAATAAAAGATGAAGCCAATGATTTCTGCATTCCAGAAACCATCTGGTTTTGCCATTCAATATTTATATATGGAAGCCCCGCCCATTTTACAATTACACCTACCGGAGGGGGGTTATCTTTAATAAATTTATTACCGCGGTCAACTACGGCAGAAACAGCCATATTGTCACCATCTTTTAACTGTACCCAAAGATTTGCTTTATCATATTCAGGTGTAACAAATTTGAAAAGATCATCAGGGTCACCACCTGACATTTCAAACAAAAATAGAAGCTGGGCAATTTCTTTAGGGTTTTCAGGAATGACCATTTTTGTCGAATCTTCGGAATACAACTCATAACGAATTTTTTTAACAATATCGGTAACACCGGTAGTTGAGCCGACGGTCTTATCTTTTGCTAATTCTTTTTGTATTCTTAGCATATAATTGAGCAGTTCAGGAGATTTCATAGCTCCTTCATCATCGCTCTCAAAAACAAGATAATTCATATAAGTACCGGCAAGATGTTTATTCATGGCTGCATCGGCAATTCTAATAGGGTGTGATTTTTTAAACCACTTTACAGGGTTATCATTTACCACAATAAGCGATAATCCAACAGCGGCGATTACCATAATAACAGCAAATGATGAAATAATGAGTTTGTAATATTTGCGTGTAAAATTTCTGAAAGAATGCATAACCTTAGCGAGTATGCCGTGTTCTTCATCTGATTTACCAAAATTACGTAGAGTTTTATCAGAGATAAGCATAGCAATCGCAGGATTGATAGTTAGAGATAAAAACCATGCCACTACAATTCCAAAGGCAACAAAAATACCAAATACACGAACCGGCGGAATAGGTGTAAGTGCCAAAGAAAGAAATCCGGCAACAGTTGTCAGCGAGGTAAAAAGCATTGGGACAAACAGTTCATTTATAGAATGTTCAATAGTCGATGCTTTATGTTTATATTTTTTATAATGGTCATGAAATTCCGAAATAATATGGATAGAATTTAATACAGAAATTGGTATTAAAAATATCGGAATCATTGATGACATAATATGAACTGTATTTCCGGTATAAATCAAAAGCCCCATTGCCCAAATAACAGACATCATAGCAACTACCATAGGAGCAATAACAATCTTAATTTGTCTAAAAAATAAAAAGAGCAGCAAAAAGATTATAGCCATTGCAGCCGGAGCAGAAATAGCCATCTGTTTGAACATCTCTGCTCCAAAGGAATCTTCGGCAAGAGGTAATCCGGCTATAAAATATTCGGCATTTCCACCCAAACTGTCAGTTATTTCTTTTATTTGTGTCGATAGTCTATGTGATATTTTTTTTGATTCAATTGGAATAAAAATTGCAACCGCTTTACCATCATCAGATGCAATCTTACCGCGCAAAATAGGGTTATTCATTATTCTATTATAAATATGTTTTGCTTCAGCATCAGTTGATATCTCATCTTCCATCAACGGTTCAATAACAATAGAACCGCCGTCGCCTTGTTTGATATCATCAACCATCGAAATCGACATTATATCATCTGCTATGACACCATCAAGATCAGCAATTTCTGCTGTTATGCGATAGACTCGGTTAAGCTGGTCAGGAGTAAAAGCAGTCGGCTCAGCAACAATACCCACTGCGATAAAATCGTATAAGTTAAAATTATCTTTTGTGGCAGCATGAAAAAGACGGGTTGGTTCATTAGTTTCCAACATATTTTGAGGGTCAGTATCTATCTTAATTTTTGGAAACTGCATTGCAAAAAATGCTGTGATTAACACAGTAATTCCAATCACAACCCAAGGTCTCTTAATAGAAAACTCTATAATTGCTTTTCTCATAAAATAAAAAATCCTTTCAATAAAATTTATCTTTTCATTGCTATTTAGATACTGTCAGTTTGTAAATGATGCAAAATATATTACATTCTTTATAGCAAATCAAATATAACTTTATACATAACAAGAGTTAAAAAGATAATTTATGTCGTGATTAATAATTATAAAACAAGGATAAAAAGATATAAAATCAGCTTTGTTTACCGAATTTCTTTTCCCAATGTGCTTTAAGCATGCCATTTAGCTTGTTTTCAAGTGATTCAGGAAGTTTTTCTTCTTTTCCCTCACGGCAAAGTTTTACCGTTTGACGCAATGTATCGACCATTATACGGCAGTTGTTGCATTCGCCAACATGAGCTTCTATTTCCGCACACAAAGACGGTTCAATTTCTCCGTCTAAATAGTCGTTGAGATCGTTGATATACTCAAGACATTTTTTGCCCATACCGCTCCTCGAAAGTTTTTGATAGGGAGTCTCTGACAACAAGTTTTGCTCGGAGGACTCTTGATTTTGTCGATGCGACCGTTTCATCTATCATTTCAGCTATCTCTTTTATAGACAGCTCCTCTAAATACCGCAAAAGAAAAACTTCTTTAAACTTAAAAGGAAGTTCATCAATCGCCTGTTGTATAATTTTTCTTAGCTCAGCTGACTCAAGCTGGCTGTGCGGATCATCCCAGTCAAAAAGTTGTAAGTTCTTTTGCTGGTGTAGTTCCTCAGAATTATTTCCCGGCAAATACTCATCAAAATCTTTTAAATCAGTCTGTTTCTGTTTTGCTAAATGAGCTCGTGACTGATTTAAAGCTATTGAATATAGCCAAGTTCCAAAAGCAGATTCTCCGCGAAACTTTTCGATATTGTCAATTGCTTTTATAAGTGTTTCGGAGACAATATCTTCAGCATCTAATTTGTTTCCAGTCATTTTTAAAGCTAAAGAATATAACTTCGATTTATTCGATTCTATCAGCCTGTTAAATGCTTTAAAATCACCGGACTGAGCTAACTTAATATCTTCTTTTTCGTTCATTGGATTATTAGTATACTGCAAATGATGCAAAAATATAACAACTATTTTTAACTTTGTTTTTGCCTAACAATTATTTCGTTTAGTATAGTTGTAAAGAGTCCTATGTGCGGTGATTCTGCCTATTTATTATTAATTATTCAAAAAAAGATATTGAAAAATAAAATTTATTTATTACATTGTTTTCGTTCGTGAACAAAAGAGACAGTTCTTTTGTTATAAAATTATAAGATTTGGATATCCTATTTGATCGACTTCTTGTTCTTCAGCAGTGATATCCAATATGTTCCCGTAACGTTCCCCTCCCCCGTTACGGGATTTTTTTGCTTGAGATTTAGATAAATTATCTATTAGTTATTTTAACTATATGAATATTAAAAGAATCCATATAACCGGAGCGTCCGGTTCCGGCACTACTACTTTAGGCAAAGTACTTGCTGAAAGATATAACTATCACCATTTAGATACAGATACCTATTTTTGGCTCCCTACAGAGCTGCCATTTCAGGAAATACGAAATATTTATGAACGACAACAATTGCTAAAGAATGATATGCTCAAATATGAAAACTGGGTGTCAAGCGGTTCGCTTTGCGAATGGGGAGATTTTGCAATAGAATATTTTGATTTAGTCGTTTTTCTTTTTGTTCAACAAGAGGTTCGTATACAAAGATTATTTGAACGAGAAAAAATACGATGTCCCGAATCGTTTATTGAAGGAACTGTTCGAGCAAAACAGTTTAATGAGTTTATCGACTGGGCAAAGAGATATGATAATGGCGGTATGGAAGTACGTTCATTGTATATGCACAAGCAGTGGTTACAAAAATTGGACTGTCCAGTTTTAAAAATCGAGGTAGAGGTAACAGTTGAAGAATCTGTCAGAAGAGTAGATGAGTTTCTAAAAAAGTGTTAACTCAAATACAGTCATTGCGAGTCCGCTAAAGCGGACGCAGCAATCCCATCTTTAAAATTGACAAGATATAAAAGTTTTCAGTTAATGGGTTATATTACAAATTGATAGGAAATCTTTAATAATGTAAAATCTTAATAAGCAAATTTGTCGATACATCTAAAATCTATCATTTATGCATCAATTATAATATTTTTGGTATAGAATCCAGATAGAAGAACTTGAAAATCCAAGTCGTTTGTTAAGAGAAAGCATTGGTAGGTTGGTAATATCGTTTATAGTTCGGATTTTGGAAATGTTGTTTTTTTGGGCAAATATGATAGCTTGTAATTTTAACGCTAAAGCAATTCCCTGACGCCTGTATAAAAGTTTGACCCCAGTTATATTTTGAATTACTTCATCTCCAGAAGGATTAATTTGGAGAAGACTTAAACCTATAAACTCTTCGTTGTGAACAGCAACAAAATTTCCATCTAAGTTGTTATGTTTTGATCTAATACATTCTTTTACAAATGTTTCAAAATCTGATTTAGTGACATCCTCTAAACCAGGTATATCCTGTGTGATTTCCCACTCTAATTCGTAGAGCTTATGATCACGATCCGGGTCAGACTCAAGTTCAGATAATGTTTTTATTTCTATATCCCTTTTCAGCAAAGATGATTTCAAGTTTTTGTATGGAGTTAGATCAAACCCAGGAACCTCTAAAGTAGATACTCTTGTTCTATATTTTTCATTGAATCCGTCTTCTTCCAATTTTTTTATAATTTCAACACAGTCTTTACGGAACCATGTATCTATGGTATTAGGGTTAAGTAAATACAAGTTTATTGTAACATGCTCCCACAAAATTTGTTCAATGCCCTGCTTTTGATAATTGGGGTGAACCCAAACCATAGCCATAAATTTTTTAGGTTCAATATCAATGATTTCCTGTGAATAGTAGCAAGTGGCAATAACTTGATTATTATAAATAGCAACCCAACGTTGGTGTTTACATCTATCATCTTGCTTTTCATCTCTCTCCTCAATATTTTGAGCTGTTACCGGCATTTTTGGGTCTACTGCATTGTAAATGTCAGCTATAGCATGGTAATCATTATGGTTTGATTCACGAATAATTATTTTACTTTGGTCAAACATGACAGTCTCCAGTTTTGTTTATTGCTATAAACAAAATTAATTCTGCAAAAAATATTTTTATAAGTCAAGAATAATTTCTTTATGCTTGACTGTTTTATTTTCTACTAAAATCGACCTGCTTGGCTGAGCTGATACAACAAGCAATGTTAGAAGTGGATTCCTGATATCACAGATATAGTCAAGACCGCGGGGGGGCTTAACCTACAATTAAAAAACTGTCAGCAATTGTAAGTAGGGTTCCTAACGAACACCGATAGGTGGATGCAGAACCCTACAAAATTAATAGGTACTTAAATAAAAAAGTCAAGACCACAGGGGTCTTGACCATCTACTTATATAACGATTATTCCTGTTTTCCAAAGTACAGTCTCAGCATATACCAGACTGTTGCAATTGCCAGCACAAAGAAAATCAGAAATATTAAAAACGGCGACCATTGCGAATTGACAGTCATCTCTGACGGGTCATAATATCCAACCAATGCCAGTTTCCGTACAATATGTCTGGTAACTACCATAGCAACAAAAGAAACTGAAAGTATCGCTGAGGCAAAAACAAATCTCTTTTTAAACAGAAAATGAAGCGACCCTAAAGAAAGCACAAACGAAAGAGTCACAAGCCAAATAGCCGGAGATTTCATAAACGGTTTCATAAGTTCGCCAAGTCCTATCATATATGTCAATCCGGTTACAATAGCGGCAATCATACCCCAAAGATAAAAATTCTTACCGGTTTTAAATGCCGAGTCATTATCTTTACCAAAGAGTGCAACAAAAAATCCGCCAACTGTCACTGCTCCGGTAATCATGTGCAGCCACCTGAAAATATATGAACCTATATCGGGATTAATAATAGTTCCGCCCTGCCCTTCTGCATAGAGCAGTTTATATAAATCAGGTTTTTCTCCTAAGGCAAACACTGATGAGTAGATATATGAGACATACAGCAAACAGGCTAAAACAATCGACAGATATATTTTTTGTCTGCTTTCAGTTGTTTGTTTAAATGATAATGCATACAGAAAATAATACCCAATCATAGCGATGACAAAAATCATTAACCAAAACCATCCTGAAATAATTGATGCTGCATAAATCTGTTTGGGATAGACAAGTTGTACAAACAAAAGAGGTGCAACACCAATAGTAACCGTGGCAGCCATTGCATTGGGGAAGAGTTTAATAAATTTTTGTACAATCGGATTATTCCATTTATCATCAAATTTACCAAACAGAAGTATTATAATTCCGCCAAACATAAAATTCATAGCAATCAAATGCAGTGCAAGAGTTACAATATGCAGAAATTCAATTAACCATAAAGGAGCCGAAAGAAAATTTGAATCTGGAAGCATCAGTTACTCTCCTTTTTATTTAATGACATAATGTATTCAATAAGAGCTTTCCGCTCTTTTTCATCTCCTCTGAAGTCCGGCATTTCATCGGCAAAATCTCCTGCCATATCTAAAATATCACCAAGGTCTTCTTCCGAAATACCAAGCAGAGACTCCGATTTGTCATTGTACCCGTTAAAGACATGACACTTTCCGCACCTGATATCATATACTTTTTTACCCAGAGCGATACCTTCAAGATTATAAATTTCTGAAATATGACGTGTATCTATTTGTTTGTATATATGCGATGCAACCATCTGTGCTTCATCTTCAGTACCAACAAAGGGAGGCATGTTGCCTCTAATAACATGAGCTCCCATAATTATCTGAGCAATAAAAGTTTCATCGGTACCGTCAAATGCAGGTTTGAGCGGTTTGTATCCGTCAATGGTGTGGCAACTCCGGCAGGCTCTTCGGAACAAATCAGCAGATTTATCCGATGTTTGAAACTTCATAGATGCAAGCAGTCCTTCCTCCTGATATTTTTCGGCATTGGCAACATCAATACCGTTGCCGTACATATAATTTGTAATAACATACGGTTTCCGAATCGACTCACGCATCCATTCATATTCACCAAACCAAGCCAATGCAAGTACCATCGCAATAACTCCAACAACAATATTGTATCTTTTTGGTATAATAAATCCAAAAACTATTATAACTATTCCAAGCAGAAAAGCATTTATATATGATGCGTTCATTGCCTCAACAGGGGTCAACTTCGCCTCAAGGGCGGCATCAACAATCTCTTTAGGAATCGATGCAATATACCAACTAAGAGTAGCCATCATTATCACAAGTCCACCAGCTACCCAAAAAGAGTTGAAACGAACAATACGTTTTTTGAAATCATCAGGCTTTAATTGTGATGCCACAAATAAAGCATAGACACCGCCAAGCATTATACAAATTCCGGTACGAAGCCAGAGCGATGACCAGAATGTCGGATTAAAGAACCCATCCCAGAAATATCCGGTCGTAATCCAATCGCCGGGGGAAAGCATATAAGTAATAACACCGTTGATAATAAACAGAGACATCCATGCTGATATAAAATAGATCCATCCGATAATAATATGGTTTTTGGCAGAAAGTTTTTTCCATCCATAAAAATACAGAAGTGCGGCACAAATTTCTATAACAAAAAATGTCCATTCTGCAGCCCATGCCCATACATAGTTATGAATTAGAACTTCGGTTGCGGCAGGATTTAAAAGTCCGATAATAAACCATATACCAACCCCGGTCAATGCACCGAAGACAACTGAGACCAGGACAAAAAACTTAGACAGTTTTTCTAAGAACTGAAGTTTGAGCCGGTCGTTTTTTTTGCGTGCGAAAGTTTCGGCTATTACTAAATATAGTCCGCCGCCAATCGCAAAATGTGAAACAAACACATGGATTACAGCAATCACCGCCATGATAATGCCGTATCCTATATCAATATCCCAAAATGGATAGTTCATAAAATGCTCCAATAAAATAGTTAATATTTATAAATATTATTAACCATTACGATGCGAGATGCAAGTTTAATTGTGATAATTTATTAATAAAAACAGAGATGGTTGTATAGTTATGACTAACTTCATGTTGTTATTTCAACTGATGATTTGGTGTAAATAATTGACGAACTGTAAGTTCTACAACCACTACTGATGTTACCGCAACTGCCATTAAAATCATATACATAACAATAATTTGCAGTAAGACCGCATCCAAAGGATCGGCACCGGCTAAAATCATACCGGTCATCGCCCCCGGCAAAGCAACTAAACCTACAGTTTTCATATTGTTTAAAATAGCAATCATACCGGTTGTAACAGCATTGCGAAAATACATTAAAGATGCTGTTCGCCAACTTTTCCCCAAAGAGAGTGCAGTCTCGACGGCATGACGATTTGAATGAATATCAGATGTAATACGATTGATAGAAAGAGCCGCCGCATTCATTGAATTACCAATTACCATTCCACCAAGAGGTATAATATAGCGAGCTTCAAATGTTATAATCTGAAGAACAGCCATCAATCCGATAGTAAAAAACGAACCAAACATAATAGAAAAAGAGATTAATAAATATGGGGAGTTAATTTTTTTTACTCTATTCATTGCTGCCTGAGCTCCGACAAGCGACATAACTACAAGTGTTGCGAGTATCAACCATATAGATTCTAAATCAAAAATAAAATTCAAAGCATAGCCGACTGCAATAAGCTGAATAAACGAACGGATAGAACCAATAGCTATATCTTTTTCAACTTCAATTTTCCAAAACCGACTGATTGCAATTGAGATTGCAACTAAGATAAGTGATAATAAAACTTCTGTAATACCGGGATTGTTCATGACAACTCCCTCGCTTTATATCGTTTGCCCGCATCCGACTGTGGACTCTCAAGAAGCGATTTTATATCGCCCGACTCGGCAATCTTTCCACCTGAAAGCAAAATTCCTTGTTGTCCAAACCGTATTGCTTGTTCAGGATTATGTGTGACAATAATAGTAGTCAAATTTTCTTTAAGTGTGATTTCTTGAATAAATTTTTCCAGCGATTCTGTAATCGATGGGTCAAGTGCTGATGTTGGTTCATCGAGAAGAAGTATTTCAGGCTTTGTCAACAGAAGCCTTGCAAAGGCAACTCTCTGTTTTTCGCCGACTGATAGTTTTTCTACCGAACTATCAAGCATTTTTTGGGGGAGATGTACTTTTTCAAGCAGAGCAGCTATTTGATCGTCTGAAATTTCTTTATCAACGAACAAAAAATTATCTTTTAGAGTTTTTTCAAACAAGTATGGTGTTTGAAAAAGGTAGCCGATTTTTTTTCTCAACTCGCACACCGGATATGAATTTATATTTTTCCCATTATATATAATCTCACCCGAACCGGGGTCATCAAGACGGTTGAGCAGACGCAGCAATGAGGATTTTCCCGAACCGGATGGACCTAAAATAGCGTAAATTTTGTTTTGATAAAATGAGACAGAAATATCTGAAAGAATTTTTATATCTCCAACATTTCTGCTGACATGAGAAATATTAAGAATTGGCTTATCCATTAGTTCTCATCAGATTTTGTCGGGTCAGTTTCACCAAAATAAAGAAACCGTCCAAGTAAATTAACATATTCCGACCATCCGACGCCGTTGTTTCTTTCACGGATACGGTCAATTGCACCCATCTTTGAATCAATTTCATCACAATAGTACAATACAAACGCCTCAGGCATTTGTGGTACAACCGGAGTTGCATATTCTAATTCTCCCTGATGAGAGAGAACCATGTGGCGAAGTTTCATCAATAATTTATCAGGAAAATTTTCAATCAGTTTTGCACGTTCACAAATCCAGACATCGGCAAGACAAATATGTCCAACCAAACGACCTTCATCGGTATAATCTATGGTTGTTTTTGTAATATAGGTTTCAATCTTTCCAATATCATGAAACAGTCCGCCAAAAATCAAATAATCCCGTTTTAGAAAATCATAGCCATGCGACACCCGCAGAGCAAGTTCGGCAACATTAGCAGAATGTTCTGAAAGCCCGCCGATATACGAATGATGCCATAATTTTCCGGCAGGAGCTTCTAAAAACTTACGCATGAACTCTTCATCATTCCAAAACAGTTCAACCAGTTTTTTTATATAACTGTTTTCAATTTTCTCAGTCAGTGCTAAAATTCGAGCTTTCCGCTCATCGTTTGTCTGTTTGGAAAAAGGCAGAATATCTTCGATTGTGTATTCATCATCTTCGGCAAGACGTATCCGATTGATAGTCATCTGTATTTTATTGTTATATTCTCCGATCTGCCCGCGAATTTTGACAACCATGCCCTCAGCAAGCTCTGTTAAAGCAAAATAATCAGGCTCCCAAATGACTCCATTGATACGTCCCGAATAATCACCAAGCTCAAGCGATACAAACTGTCCTTTGGTATATTCACGAATAGTTTTTTTCCGAACAGCGAAATAAGATCTGAAGAGCACACGTCTGAACTCCAGTCACACTGATATATCTCGTATGCCGTCTTCTGCTTGAAAAACAAATCTTTACTTCAATCCCCCTTATATCTCTCCTCTTCCTTCTTCTTCATCCTTACCCTACTTT
>CAJVYT010000065.1 GCA_913009765.1 uncultured candidate division Zixibacteria bacterium | reverse complement strand
TGCTGCATCGTACTTAGAGAGCGCACTGCTAGTCTGCGGATTGTGTCTGGACTGAATCTCGGCTGTCAGCTCACTGGCATTGGTGCGGTGCTCTGAGTACGAACTGCAGTGTTGGCGTCGACTATGCAGTTCTTTTTTCTTCTTTCTTTTCTTCTACTTTTTTTTTTTTTTTTTTCCTTTTTTTTTTTTTTTTCAAGCAGAAGACGGCATACGAGATATATCAGTGTGACTGGAGTTCAGACGTGTGCTCTTCCGATCTGCTTGTGTAAAAATATTAGCATACACTCCTGCGGCAATATCATCCATTGTAACCCCCCAGCCGCCGGGAAGATTTTCAAATTGTGCCGCCGGAGCTATTTTGACAACATCAAACAGACGAAATGCAAAAAAAGCTATACCATAAGACAGCAGCGAAAACGGCAAAAAGAGAAAAGTAACAAACATGCCTGCCCATTCATCCATGACAATAGACTTGCCGTCGTGTCCAAAATATTTTTCTGCTTCACCTGCCGACCAAACAGATAATATAAACGCAATAATTGTTACAGCAATCATGAGAGTAGTATCACCCTGTATAAGATAGTAGCCTATCAGCCATGCAGGAATAGTACCCCATGTCCCTGAAAATGGTCGGAGGTACCCTGAGTACATTCCGGTTGCGGTAAAAAGAGCAAGAAATTTTTTCATTATTTTAGCACCGTTTTAAGCATATAAAAATATTTTATCGAATAATCAATACCTGTCCAGACAGTGATTACGGCTGTTAGCCACATCGCTATATTAAAATAAAAACGATAATCAAATTGTAAAGTTTCAAAAAGTGGTGAGTTGTAATAAGCTAACCCATCCATAAGAGTGATATATGTCAGCATCACCCCAACAAGAGTAAGCTGTAAAAAAGTTTTTGTTTTTGCCCACCACGTAGGCGAGATAACCACTCCTCGATAGGCAGCCAATAAACGCAAACCGGTAATAGAAAACTCCCTCCCGATTATTAAAAACACCGGCAAGGCGGTCACATAGCCAAGTGATATAAATGAAATCAATGCCGCCGAGACTAAGATTTTATCAGCCAAAGGATCCATAAATTTGCCAAATCCGGTTATTATGCCGTATTTGCGTGCATAATAACCGTCTGCCATATCTGTTAATGCTGCAATTATAAACAAAAACATAGCGATAAGACGCATATAGAAGTCTTCAATTACAAAAAAGTAAATGAAAATCGGTGCAATAATAATGCGTAATATGGTCAATTTGTTTGGCGTATTCATCGTTTGTCAAGGTACATGCAGAATAGGAAAGTGTCAAGCTGTTGTCAAGCAGTAGGTCAAAACCCCTGTGGTTTTGACATTACATATCAGAAGAATTTTCAAAGAAAAACACTACTCGTATTCTGTTGGTATCCAATGAGCTAAATTATTATATAAGTATAGAATTTGAGAGAAATAATGCATAAAAAAACCCAAGCAGATTGCGGTCTGCCTGGGTGGACGATATTAGGTAATCCACAGAAAGAGTAACACTTTCCGATTGCGTAAAAAAAATACTATATTATTAGCTTTTTGTCAAGAGAAAAATTACTGTTTTCAAGCATCCGGAAGTCGTTAATAAGAATTACAATGCATAGGTCGGTACGCCAAGGTGAATTTTGAATGTTTCGTTAGTTCCTGATTTTGATTTATAAAAATTGTGAACTAACGAGAAGAGGCTTGTTAATAAAGTCCCAAATGTGTTCCAAGACCTTTCGACTCAGCTCAGGGCAACTTGAAACACAACAGTTAAATTCTACCGTATATAATGTAAATTTTAGAAGTTATTTTTCTCACAATTAAAAGCATTTATCAACATTTTTTGTGGACAACCTGTTGGTAGTATGTTCTTACTTCGGTAAGTCTATGGTAGCCAAAAGAATAATGTGTGTACAAAATGTATTATATGTAACCCTACAATGTGATATAGAATTAACACTTCGTATGTCTAAGTAAAACAATGTGTTAGCAATGTGAAAAAAATTGTTCTTCATTTGAGTAAAGCAAATAATGAAAAGGTCATATAGTCGTATTTTCATAGCTTGTTATCCTACAAGAGAATACAAAAAAACTTAAAAAAACCACAATTTTTAGTGGTTTGCAATTATTGAACCACTATATATAGTGTCTACTGAGAGAGGATGGGATGCCTAAAGTTTTCGTACCCTCAGTTATAATTATATTAGAATTAACAATGGAATTTGTAAAAGACAACCAGGATGGTGTAGTTTACATGCGTTTAACAGGAGGTATATATTGAAATTACAGCGTTTTTTCACTCGAGAAGGTGAATCGCCATATAGTAGAATAAATTTTGCTAAAAGAAAATCAGAGATTAAAAATACAGATGGCTCAACAGTATTTTTGCAAGATAATATTGAAGTGCCGGAAAACTGGTCACAAGTAGCAATTGATATTTTAGCACAAAAATATTTTCGCAAAGCAGGAGTTCCTCTTTTTGACGAAAAAGGAAAACCAATACTTGATGATGACGGAAACCAAAAAACCGGCGGAGAAAAAGATGCAAAGCAAGTTTTTCACCGTTTAGCCGGTTGTTGGAAACATTGGGGAGAAAACCATAACTATTTTGAGACAGAAGATGATGCACAGATTTTCTATGATGAACTCTGTTATATGCTCGCATCACAAATTGCAGCTCCCAACTCACCACAATGGTTTAATACCGGACTGCATTATGCCTATGGTATTTCCGGTAAGTCTCAAGGACATTATTTTGTCGACCCTGAACTGCATACATTACAACAGGCAAAAAACGCTTACGAACATCCTCAGCCGCATGCCTGTTTTATTCAATCTGTTGCTGACGATTTAGTCAACGACGGCGGAATCATGGATCTTTGGGTGCGTGAAGCCCGTTTATTCAAATACGGTTCAGGCACAGGCTCAAACTTCTCACAAATTAGAGGTTCAAAAGAACCTTTATCTGGCGGCGGCAATTCATCAGGGCTGATGTCGTTCTTGCGCATTGGAGATCGCGCAGCCGGCGCCATTAAATCAGGCGGTACTACAAGAAGAGCAGCCAAAATGGTTTGTCTCGATTTAGACCATCCTGATATTTTAGAATTTATTGATTGGAAAGTTATTGAAGAACAAAAAGTTGCCGCATTGGTTACAGGCTCGAAAGTTATAAAACAGCAGCTCAATGAAATATTCAATGCTGCCCGTATTTCAGGTGATAATGGCAACTCTGTGTACGATACCAATCCGGAAAGTAATAAAAAATTAAAAGAAGTATTAAGAACAGCCAAACAATTAATGGTTCCCCAAACCTATATCAAAAAAGTACTCGACTTAGCTGGTCACGGTATTGGGGATATAAACTTTATTGAATTAGATACGAACTGGGATTCGGAAGCGTATTTAACAGTCTCCGGTCAAAACTCAAATAATTCGGTCAGAATACCAAATGAATTTTTTGAAAAACTGAATAACAATGAAAACTGGGAACTTAAAAACCGAACCGACAATTCAGTTGCCGCAGAGCTTCCTGCATCTGAAATGTTTGAAAAGATTTGTTACTCGGCATGGTCATGTGCTGACCCGGGAGTACAGTTTGATTCCACTATCAATGAATGGCATACCTGTCCGACAGACGGAAGAATCAACGCATCCAACCCATGTTCGGAATATATGTTTTTGGATGATACCGCCTGTAACTTAGCATCTATTAATTTAATCAAATTCTTAAAAGATGACGGTTCTTTTGATGTTGAAGGTTATCTACATGCGACTCGTATTTGGACAATTGTATTAGAAATTTCTGTGCTTATGGCGTCGTTCCCGTCAAAACCGATAGCTCAAAAATCGTATGACTACCGTACTCTTGGTTTAGGTTTTGCCAATTTAGGAACTCTTTTGATGCGTATGGGAATACCATATGATTCATCGGAGGCTTATGCATGGTGCGGTGTTTTATCAGGTCTTTTAACAGGAGAGGCGTATGTTACATCTGCTGAAATGTCAAAAGAACTGGGAGCATTTTCTGCTTTTTATAGAAATCGCGATGCTATGCTCAAAGTAATGCGTAACCATCGTCGAGCTGCCTACAATGCCGATAAATCAGAATATGAAGATTTAACTGTCAAACCAACCGGAATCAACCCAAATTATATTCCTGAAGATTTAGTTTCAAGAGTCCGAAAAATTTGGGATAAAGTAGTTGAATTAGGTGATGTGTATGGTTATCGCAATGCCCAGTCAACAGTCATTGCCCCAACCGGAACAATCGGATTGTTGATGGATTGTGACACGACCGGTATTGAACCTGATTTTTCACTTGTAAAATTCAAAAAACTTGCCGGAGGCGGATATTTTAAAATTATTAATAAATCTGTTCCAATAGCACTACAAAAATTGGGTTACACCGATGAAGAGATTGAAGAAATAATTCTCTATGCCACCGGTCATAAAACTTTCAAGCAGGCACCTTTTATCAACCATGAATCTCTAAAAGCAAAAGGGTTCGGCGACGAAGAGATAGAAAAAATTGAAGAACAGATACCAAATGCTTTTGATATTTCTTTTGTTTTTAATAAGTTTGTCTTGGGTGAAGAATTCTTAAAAGATACCTTAGGCTTTACAGAAGATACTTATGATGGTTGGAATTTTTCTCTTTTAGGTGAATTGGGATTTACCAAAGAACAAATAGAGGCAGCCAACGAGTATGTCTGCGGTACTATGACAATTGAGGAAGCTTCTCATATAAAAACAAAAGACCTGCCTATTTTTGACTGTGCCAATAAGTGTGGTAAAAAAGGGGTTCGCTTTATTAAATTTGAATCTCATATACGCATGATGGCTGCTTCACAGCCGTTTATTTCAGGTGCTATTTCAAAAACTATTAATATGCCTGCAGAAGCATCTATTGACGATGTAAAAAAAGCATACCGCATGTCTTGGGAAACTATGACAAAAGCGATTGCTCTCTATCGTGACGGTTCCAAACTCAGCCAGCCGTTAAATGCTGCTTTGTTTGATGACGACGATGAGCCGCTTACTGTAGCTAATGTCTCTGAAAAAATGGCACAAAAAGTTATCTATCGCTATATTGCCAAACGTCGTAAAATGCCGAATCGCAGAGCAGGCTATACTCAAAAAGCTGTTGTAGGCGGACACAAACTGTATTTGCGTACCGGCGATTATTCTGACGGTACCCTTGGTGAAATCTTTTTAGATATGCATCGTGAAGGTGCTGCTTTC
This sequence comes from uncultured candidate division Zixibacteria bacterium, assembly GCA_913009765.1. The sequence continues at coordinate 8,915 of CAJVYT010000065.1, read as the reverse complement.
CGTTCAATGATGAACTCGTTTGCTATTGCAGTGTCATTAGGGTTGCAACACGGTGTTCCTCTTGAAGAATATGTCGAAGCATTTTTATTTAGTCGGTTTGAACCAAATGGAATGGTAACCGGAAACAAATCTATAAAAATGTCAACCTCAATTATTGATTATATCTTCAGAGAACTTGCTATTACCTATCTCGGACGAAACGATCTTGCTCATATTTCAGATGAAGATTTAACAGGTGACACCATCGGTAAACCTGCTGATGAAACTATGGAGTTTGTCGAAGAAGAACAGCAGAAGAATTCTTCAGGTAATGCACAAACCGGTGTTCGCAAGAAAACCGATATACAATCAAGTCATATATCAAGAATAAAAAAGATTGTGAAGCCTGACAGTTCTACGACACAAAAGAATAAAAATGGAATTTCATATAAAAGTGATACAGGAGGTATAACAAATGGTAACCAGATGGAGCCTAAGATTGCGGCTCAAGACACTGCAAAAACAGCGGCGATGCTTGGGACTGCATCCGCGACCGGTAAAAAAATCGCAGATGACAGAGGACAAAAACTCTTTGAAGAAATTCGAGAAGCAAGACTAAAAGGATACGAAGGTGATATGTGTTCTGAATGCGGACAGTTTACCATGGTTCGCAACGGTACCTGCCTCAAGTGTGACACCTGCGGAACAACCTCCGGCTGCTCTTAAAAAAGTAAGTTATGCTGAGCAGCTAGTCGAAGTATGCTCAACATGTCATTCCCAACTTGGGAATCCAGTGTATTATAAATTTATCATGTTGACTCCGCATAGAAAATTGTAGGTCAGAAGCCCTGTGCTTCTGACTTTTTTTATACAATATAATTTTCCTTTGCTGTCAATTGCGAGTTGAGACTGCAATAAGCAGTCGAGACGTGGCAATCTCATGTTTTTTGTTAGATGATGTTATTAAAAAATCGCCAGATTTCAAAATCGAGATACCCGACAATCTTTTTGCGTTGTCAGTTCGCCTAGGCGAACTGACAACTGATATAACTTTTTTTTGACCCATTTTTCCTTGTGAAAAAGCCCGTTGCATAACCGGCGGGCTTTTTGTATGCGTGTTATTTCATTTTCAGGACGGCTATAAAAATGTATTATTGCCAAAAGTACTACATCAGAAACAGCAGACGAGAGTGTCTACCGTTCACAATAAAAATTCTGAAAATAATCCAAGATCAGAAGTTCTGAATACCTATTTTTTTTAAATACAAAACTTTTGTCAAATTATATATAAATAAACTTTTGAGTTATGCTAACTCTTTCATTGTTTCTTTGAGACTATCAAGTAAACCAGTCAATTTTTGTGAATTTTTATAACTAATATCACGGTATGCTGATGCTTCTTTTAAATTACCTTGCAATGCTAATTCAATTGCTTTATTGGCATTTTTGTGTACCGCATCATGAACAGAAGCAATATTTTGAAAGCTTTTATCACTTTTATATAACTTTGATTGGTCAGAATAATACCATTTTCCAAATCTACAATTATTATGATCAACCGGACGCCACATAGCCGCCATTTCTTTAGATTTAATTCCCGAATCTAAATTCTGCATATAAAACTGATGGTCTTTTTTTGCTGATTCAATAATACAATCATTACCTTCACAAAATTTGAATTTTGAAACAACGAGTTGTAAGTTTTCTGCTTGTATACTTAAAGATTCTGATGCTTCGGCTGATTGCTGAGAACCGATAGTTGTTTCTTTTGTTACCTTTGCTACTTTATCAATGTTTTCTGAAATTTGTTCAACAGTAGTAGCTTGTTCACTGCTTGAAATTGTCAGCTGGTTAACCATCTGCATAACACCTGAGGACATTTCAACAATTTCATTTAAAGAGACACTTGCTGTGTTGGTCAATGTTGAGCCATGCTCTACTTCTTTAATTCCACTTTCCATAGCATCAACAGCTTTATTGGTATCAACCTGAATGCCTTTTATCATTGAAGAAATTTCAGCGGTTGCTTTAGTAGTTCTATCTGCCAGGTTTCGAACTTCATCAGCAACTACGGCAAACCCTCGTCCTTGCTCGCCGGCTCTTGCTGCTTCGATGGCAGCGTTTAATGCCAATAGATTTGTTTGATCGGCAATTTCATCAATAACTGAAATTATAGAACCTATTTGATTGGCAGATTCAGCTAATTTTTTAATTGAAGATGCTGATTCGCTTACTGTCTTGGATATACTTTCCATACAGGATACTGTATTATTAACAACTTCCCCGCCCTTTGAGGCTGTTGCCGCTGAATCTTCAGCCATCTTTAAAACATCAGAAACATTATTATTTGATTCCAATATATTTGCTGTCATCTCCTCAACTGCTGCAGCAACTTGCACTACTTGATTAGAATTATCATGTGAACCGCTTGAAATTTGATTTGATGTTGTCGAAATTTCCGTAGCTGCCGCAGCCAGTTCGCTGCTATTTTTGGCAATATCACTAATAATTTTAGATAAGTTTTGCATCATTTTATCAAATGCTTGACTTAAAATATCATTGTCAGATCTTTTTCTAATTTTTGCAGTTAAATCAAAATTTGCAATAGACTCAGCCGCAAACCCTATTTCTTTTAAGTAGCGAATTAATTCTCTGAATGAATACGAAAGCTGACCTAATTCATCGGTAGTTTTTAACGGAACAGATTGATCTATAATACCCACTGAAATATTTTCCGCAGCATAATTCAAATCTTTTATTGCTTTTAAAATATATTTTATTAAGAAGAAACTAAAGAAAAAAGATAAAATCAATGAGAGGCTAAATAACACTAAAGCAAATGTCAGTTCAAATTGAACATTCGATTTGATAGCTCCGGAGAGTATAAGAATTTGTTCCGAAAGATAATCTTCAAGTTCTTTAAATTCATTTATCTGTTTTGTCTTTTGGGCAAACCAAAAAGTAGCATCTGTATTGAACCCTCCGCTTGCGGCATACTCGTTGGCTGTATTTCTCATTTTTTCTACTTCCCGAGATGCTTTACCATCCTCAATTTTTTTAAATCGAGATAATGCTTCAGAGGTTGCTTTTTCTGAGAATTCATTAAAATAAGTATTTTGCTGTGCTACTAATGAAATAAATTTTCTATACATTCCCGGATTAAAATTATCGTTTGCAAAAGTATTGCTTAATACAGCTCTTTCAATTCCCGCTCTTTCTTTTCCCTTTAATAAAGCTATATAGGCAGATGCCTGCTTGCTTAATTCCACATCGTTGGCTTCTGTACTAAGAGAACCGATAGATTTTAAAAGATTTGTATTAATATCTGTATAATATTTTACTTCGTCTTTCACAGATACTTGTAAGTTATCTACATCTGAGCGGATTTTATCAATTTGAATTAATTTATTTTTAGCATTATTTATGAGTGAATTAAATGAACTACTTAATTCCTGTAAATTATTATTCTTAATGTAATTATTAAAATCTTTGAGTTTACTGTCAGTTTCTTTTCGTTGGCTTATTAGTGTTTGTCCAAATGATTTACCTTTGGCACCCAAAAATCCGGCAGAGGCTCCTCGTTCTTTTTGCAGTTCATGTACCAACTTACTTGATATAACAGAAAATTCTGTTAATGTTTGAACATTACTCATTTCGTTAAGATTTTGCCAGTTAGTCTTTACAATATTTGACCCAAAAAATAGAATTCCCAAAATTGGAACAATTACAACCAAAATCATTTTATACTTTAATTTTAAATTTAGTAAAAAATTCACATGTAACTCCATATCTTAATTTTTGAACTTTTGCATATATATTGGTAATATGCTTATCGGATTTAATTTGTATTAGGTTAGGAATTATATGAAAATTGTTGATATAAGCTCTTTTTAATGGATTATGACCATTTGGAATGAACATAAAAAAAGGCGGAGTCATCAATGACCCCGCCTTAGTTTCAAGCAGTGTGTAAATTTAAAAAGAATCTATTATTTCAAAAGCAGCATTTTTTTCGTTTGTGCATAATTTCCATATTCTAATCTATACAAATAAACCCCCGATGCTATATCAGCACCTTGCTCGTTGGTTCCATCCCACTCATAGCGATAGGTTCCGGCAGGAAGTGACGATTCATTCCAATATGAAACAATCTGACCTAAAATATTATAAATAGTCAGCGACACATCAGCCCGAGCTGGAATCGAATATTCAATTGAAGTAGACATATTAAACGGGTTTGGATAATTCTGGAACAACTCAAACCCATCGGGAAGATAGTCAGATACTACCAATTCGTTTATATCGGTAGTTTGGTCACCTTTCACTTTCAAAAGATATATATCAGACCCCCCCGATGAATATGAAAATGATTTTCCGACAACAATTATATCTTCGCTTGCATCAAATGCAATAGCCTGAGCTTCATCGGTTTGAGAACCACCAAAGTTTGATGACCACATCGGCACCCCGATAGGATTTGTCATAATGAGATACGCTTCAATGTTACTTGAAAATGATTCGGTTTTTCCGGTTAAAACAAAATTACCTGAAGTAAGTTCTTTAACCGAATATCCCCGGTCGTCATTTGCTCCGCCGTAGGTATAATCCCATTCAAAATTTCCCAACGGGTCAGTTTTAACTAAATATGCATCCGACTCACCATTTCCAAACGATGCCGTTGCTCCCACAAAGATAAATCCGCCATCGGCTGTAACTTCTACTGAATATCCAAAATCGGCTCTATTACCGCCATAGGTATTTGTCCACAAGCTATCGCCCAAGCTGTTTGTTCGTACAACATATATTGAACTGTATCCTACCCCAAAAGAACCGGTCGAACCTATAATGATATATCCTGAATCTGCTGTTTGACGAGCCGCAAAACCGGACTCACCACCTGAGCCTCCAAATGCTTTTTCCCATTCAAGGTTACCCAATGAATCTGTTTTAATTAAATACATATCGGTATACCCATTACCGATTGAGTTTGTTGTTCCGCAGATGATGTAACCTTTGTCTAATGTCTGACAGACAGTCTGCCCGTCTTCACTCCCTGTACCGCCAAATGTCTTTTCCCATTCAACTGTACCGGATGAATCTGTTTTTACTAAATAGACATCTTTTGAAATTTTATTAATTGTAGTAGTACCGACAATTATAAACCCGCCATCGGATGTAAGCTGCATGTCATAGCCAAAATCGGTCGAATCGCCGCCGTATTGCTTTGTCCATAGAGGATTGCCGAGATAATCGGTTTTGACCAAATAAATATCAGAAAGACCGGAACCATAAGAATAGGTAGAGCCTAAAATCATAATACAGCTATCAGGCAAAACCTGACAGCTGTTTCCCATCTCGTTGTACATCCCTCCAAAATTCGTTTCCCAAACCATAGTCTGAGATTGAACCGATTGCGATAGAGACGCTGTTAGTATCAATGTTGTCAGAGCATATCCAATATGCTTGAACATTTTATTCTTCCTTTGTTTAAAAACACAAGCTGTATAATTTTTGCACAGCCTTTTTCTATTAATTGTATCGGAAAGCGGGAGCAAAACCTTACTGTTTCATTTTGAAAAGTTTACAAAACATCCAATGAGGGAAAAACCCTATACTGTATGAAACAATCCATAGTGTTCTAATGATTTCAATTCTTACAAGCAAAAGATAAGAACTTGTTGTTCAACGTGATAGGCTGAGTCTCTGTCGGTGGCATTGCTCTTGCACTTTATTTGTTTCAGAACGAAAAGAACAGTTTGAAATGCAGGAGAAATATATGTTTCAAAATATCTTAAAACTATTTTTGTGTTTATTACTCTGTATTGCTGTGGTTTCACCAACAGCAGATGCTCAGGAATATGGTACAATTCAGGCTCTGGCAACCGTAGTGACTTCACTTTCGGTAATCGGAAACAGTAATTTACAGTTTGGGGCAGTTACCCCGGGAATCAATAAATCGGTTGACAAATCAACTGTAGGCTCGGCAGGTGAATGGTTGATTACCGGAGTCGCAAATGCCGAAGTAACCTTGGATATTACTTTACCTGATTCACTTGTGACTGTCGATTCACTCGCCTTTATGAGAATTTCTTTCTCAAATACCGACGCTTCTTATGATGACGGTACCGGAACAGGGCAAACCGGACCGGCGGGAACATTAAATCCGGTTAATTTTACTACTCTTCGTTTAGGGGCAGGTGCGACACTATATGTATGGATTGGCGGTACAGTTCTGCCCTCAATCTCACAAACAGGTGGAGACTATGCCTCAGATATTGTGTTGACAGTCGCATATACCGGAAATTAGTTCTCGTTTTTGCTGTTTTGTAAATATAGGATGCTCTTGAAAGTGTCCATTTTTCTGCTGCATTTTTTTCCTGTAAAAAAAGCTTGAGAACAAGCCTCTCATACAGTATAATTTGGAGATTCACTGTAACAAAGATTGAGGCTTATGTACGAAAAACAACGAACTATAAAAAAAGAAATTTCCCTCAGCGGAATAGGATTACACACCGGTGTAAATTGCACTATGACTTTTAAACCGGCTCTGCCTGATCAAGGCATTCGCTTTGTTCGAGCAGATTTACCAGATAAACCATGGGTTATTGCCGACGTTGATCATGTTGTTGATATCTCACGTGGAACAACCTTACAAAAAGGTGAAGCAAAAGTATTTACTGTCGAACATGTCTTGGCTGCTTTTGCAGGAATTCAAATTGATAATATGATTGTCGAACTCGACAATGTCGAACCGCCGGTTTGTGACGGGTCGGCAAAACCGTATGTAGATAAACTGCTTGAAGCAGGTATTGAAACCCAAGATGCCGATAAGTTCTATCTCGAAATAGATACTCCAATGGCATACTCCGAGTCAGAACGTGATGTTGACTTGGTTGTGGCTCCATCGGATGATTTACGAATAACTTTTATGATAGATTATAAAAACCCCGCTCTCGGAACTCAATATACAACTCTTGTAAATTTAGAAAAAGAATTTGTAGAAGAATTCGCTCCTGCCAGAACGTTTTGTTTTCTTTCAGAAGTAGAGATGCTTAAAAATTCAGATCTCATAAAGGGCGGCGGGATTGACAATGCAATTGTAATATATGATTCCGATTTAGGACAAATTGAAGTTGACCGTATCCGTAAGGTTCTCAATTTAAATGATAAATGTTTTGTTGGTGAAACCGGAATCATCAATGATATACCTCTTCGTTTTTACAACGAACCTGTCCGTCACAAAACTCTGGATTTACTTGGGGACCTGATGCTTATAGGGGTTCCATTTAAAGGACATGTTTTAGCAGCTCGCTCCGGTCATAAAGCAAATGTTGCTTTGGCAAAACGAATGCGGAACTTATACAAAAAGAAAAAAATAGCAGCAAAATTTGGCTCAAGCGGTCACAATTCTTTTGATATTAACACGATTTTTAAATTCCTTCCCCACCGATACCCGATGCTTCTTATTGACAGAATCTTAGATCTAGACCCCGGTAAAAGAGTTACCGCTATTAAAAATGTTACGATCAACGAACCTTTTTTCAACGGACATTTCCCCGGTCATCCTATTATGCCGGGTGTCCTGATTATTGAAGCTATGGCACAAGCGGGCGGAGTGCTTCTGTTAAATGCTGTTGAAAATCCCGAAGAAAAAGTTGTCTATTTTATGTCAATTGATAAAGCAAAATTTCGCAAACCGGTTATTCCGGGTGATCAATTACGCTTTGAACTTGAGATGTTATCATTAAAACGTACAACTTGTAAAATGGCAGGAAAAGCGTATGTTGATAATAAACTTGTCGCAAGTGCTGAATTTATGGCAATGGTGGTAGATAAATGAGTGAAATTCACAAAACAGCAATCATATCTCCCAAAGCGGAGATTGGTGAAAATGTAACCATAGGACCGTTTACCGTTATTGAAGATAGTGTCATTGTTGGCGACAACTGCGATATAAAGTCTTCAATCCTGTTAGCAGAGGGAACAGTCCTTGGTAAAAATGTTAATGTCTTCCATGGTGCAGCAATCGGCTCATCTCCGCAGGATTTAAAATTTGGTGGTGAAAAAACGCAAGCAATAGTCGGTGATGGAACCACTATTAGGGAGTATGTAACTTTTAACCGCGGTACTACCTATCATAACCGTTCTGAGTGTGGTAAGAACTGTCTGCTCATGGCGTATTCACATGTAGCCCACGATTGTCTGATTGGCGATAATGTTATTATGGCAAACTCTGTAAATTTAGCAGGTCATGTCGAAGTTCATGATAATGCAATTTTGGGCGGGCTGGTTCCGGTGCATCAGTTTGTAAAGATTGGAGCTCACTGTATGATTGGCGGCGGGTTCAGAGTTCAACAGGATATTATTCCCTATGCATTAGTCGGTGGCTATCCACTCAAAGTAGTCGGTATGAATTCAATCGGTTTGAAAAGAAGAGGTTTTACAAAAGATGCTGTCCGTTCTATTGATAGAGCATTTAAAATTCTTTTCTTTTCAAAATTAAACACAACTCAGGCAGTCGAAAGAATCACAATCGACACAGAAATTATCCCCGAGGTACAAGTCATACTCGACTTTATCAAAAACTCCGAACGCGGTATTGTAAAATAACATGTAGAGTTCTGCATCCACCTCATGGCAGAATCACCAAACTTTTTCTTTGTAAGCTAATGAATATATGTAAGTTATAGCAAAATGGGTTCGTTTTTTGAGATAACGTATTTTAAAACACCCCTTAACCGACTCGGTAAAACAGTTGTAGGGTTGAGGCATGCCTCAACCTTTCTTTAGGAACGGACGGGTGGCAAGTCCCTTGGGGCTTGTTGAAAAAGTCCAAAATATGTTTCAAGACCCTTCGACTCCGCTCAGGGTGACTTGAAACACAACAACTTATAATATGTCATGCTGAGCGGAGTCGAAGTATGTTCCGAATTTAG
>CAJVYT010000064.1 GCA_913009765.1 uncultured candidate division Zixibacteria bacterium | reverse complement strand
TTTGTAACTGGAGATCGTGGTCGATACTCGAGCTATGTACAGTACAGTCATGACTCACAAGTGTCTAGTATGCGGTGTATTCATACACTATCTGTGCTAACGTAGTGACCAGTGTTGTGTAGTTGATAGCTATCGTGGGGTGGAGGTGGATAGCGATGAGAGATACTAGCGTGAGGACATGGTAATCAGGTTTGCTTATCATAGATATAATTTATTTTTTATGTTTTTTATTGGTTTTTTTTTTAATGATACGGCGACCACCGAGATCTACACTCTTTCCCTACACGACGCTCTTCCGATCTCCTCTACACCGTCAAGAGTGTTTAAAGGTATGAAGATGTCCGGTCGTATGGGTAAAGATAAGAAGACTATTTTAAACCTTGAAGTGATCAAAGTTATTGAAAGCGAAAACCTCCTTTTAGTAAAAGGTTCTGTCCCCGGCTTTAAAGGATCACTCGTAAAAGTTCGTTCGACGAATAGGGGGTAGGTAAGAGATGAGTGTGAAATTATATAATCAAGATGGTGCCGAAATCGGAAATGTCGAATTAGATGCATCCGTATTTGGTGTTGAGCCGAATGAAGCTCTTGTTCATCAGTATATAGTGAATCTTCTTGCTCGTAAGAGACAGGGAAATGCACATACGAAAACAAGAAGGGATGTCCGTGGAGGCGGTAAAAAACCATGGCGTCAAAAAGGTACCGGGCGTGCCCGTTCAGGTACCAGTCGTTCTCCTCTTTGGAGAGGCGGCGGAACTGTTTTTGGCCCTCAGACTCGTTTGTACGGGTATGAAATGCCAAAGAAAATGAAAAAAAATGCACTGCGTTCAGTCTTTTCCGATATGGCGAACAAAGACCGCATTAAAGTTTTGGATAAAATTCAACTTGATGAAATTAAAACAAAATCTATTGTTTCTATGCTTGGTAAGTTTGATATAGACGGCAAGAAATGCATTATCCTTGATGAAGGTCGTAATGATAATTGTGCCCTTTCATGTCGTAATCTGCAAACTGTAAAATACGGCAGAGCAGTTACAACAAACGGATATGATTTATTGAATGCTGATTATGTTTTAATGACAAAAGCAGGTTTAGATAAGATTGTTGAGGTGTTTGGGTGAAAGTAGAATATAGAAATATAATCAAGCTCAATAAAATTACCGAACGCTCTTCATTGCTTCGAGAGTTGAATAATGAGTATGTTTTTGAAGTTGACAAAGCTGCCAATAAGCTTATGATTAAGTCCGCTGTTGAGGATTTGTTTAAAGTGAAAGTAGTTGATGTTCGTACTTTGATCATGCCGGGGAAAATCCGCCGCATGGGTCGTAATGAAGGAAAAACATCTACGTGGAAAAAAGCTATTGTCAGGCTTAAAAAAGGTGAATCTATAACAATGTTTGATAATCTGTAGTGGAAGATAGGTGTAGCAATGGCAATTAAAAAATATCGCCCAGTAACTCCGTCGTACCGGTTCAGAACTGTACCGGCTTTTGATGAGATTACATCTACCGTACCGGAAAAATCTTTATTAAGACCGCTCAAAAAATCAGGTGGTCGAAACAATAAAGGTCGTATTACTGCGTATCAGCGTGGTGGTGGTCACAAACGGATGTATAGAATCATTGATTTTAAAAGAAATAAATATAATATCCCGGCTCGTGTTGCATCGATTGAATACGATCCTAACCGTTCAGCTCGTATTGCTCTTTTACACTATGTTGATGGTGAGAAAAGATATATTATCGCACCGGTTGGTTTAAGTGTAAATGATACTGTAATGTCCGGTGAAAAAGTTGAACAAATTGTTGGTAATTCACTCCCTTTGGGAAATATCTTATTGGGTACCAACGTTCATAATATTGAAATGAGACCGGGCAAAGGAGCCCAAATGTCCCGCTCTGCCGGTTCATTCTGTCAGGTTGTTGCAAAAGAAGGAAATAAAGTTACTCTCAAAATGCCTTCCGGTGAAGTACGTACTGTCCCTGCGGTATGTTATGCAACAATTGGTCAAGTCTCTAATGTAGATCATAAGAACGTTATTTGGGGAAAAGCCGGAGCCTCTCGTTGGCGCGGTATTCGTCCAAATGTTCGTGGTGTTGCTATGAACCCGGTTGACCATCCCATGGGTGGTGGTGAAGGCCGTTCTTCAGGGGGACGTCACCCTTGTACTCCATGGGGTAAACCTACTAAAGGGTATAAGACAAGAAGTAAACGTAAATCTAGCGATCATTTAGTTCAAGATCGTAGAGTGAAAATTTAAAGGCGGAGATTGCATAGATGCCTCGTTCACTAAAAAAAGGACCTTTCGTTGATGACCATTTGATGAAAAAGGTTGATAAATTGAATGAATCCGGTCAGAAAAAAGTTATTAAAACTTGGTCTCGCCGTTCAACAGTTCTTCCTGAATTTATCGGTCATACGTTTGCAGTTCATACTGGAAATAAATTTGTACCAATTTATGTTACAGAAAACATGGTTGGACATAAGTTGGGTGAATTCGCCCCAACAAGAACATACCGTGGTCATGGCGGTAAAATAACGGATCGCTTCTCAGCGTTGAAAGGTAAATAGCTATGTTGGTTTCATCAAAAGCAAGCCTCAAATACCTTTCGATTCCTCCAAGAAAAATGCGCTTAGTGGCTGATAATGTTAAAGGTATGCCGGTGGAAAAAGCACTTGCGGCACTTAATTTTACTCCCAAAATTGCTGCCCACCATTTGGCGAAAACTGTTAAATCGGCTGCGGCAAATGCTCTCTCCCAAGAAGGAACAGACCATTTACACCCTGAAGATTTAGTAGTTAAAAATATTATTGTCGATGCTGCTCCGACTCAAAAACGGATTAGATTCCGTTCTATGGGTCGTGTGTTCCGCTATCATAAACGGTTTTGTCATTTAACTGTATTTATTGAAGGACATACTGATGCTGATGCTGAAATGAAAGCAGCAACTAAAACGAAGAAAAAAGTAGTGAAAAAAGATGCCAAAGCTGCTGACTCTTCTGGTAAAAAAGCCGCTCCAAAGAAAAAAGCGGCAAAGAAAACTGCTGTTAAAAAAACAGCAACTAAGAAAACTGCTGCCAAGATAAAAACAAAAGCAGCAGATAAAAACGAAAGTTAATTGATCTTTTAAGGAGTATACTTTGGGACAAAAGACACATCCCATAGGTTTTCGACTTGGTGTTATAAAAACTTGGAACAGTCGGTGGTTTGCCCCCGATAATAAGTTTGCTGATTTAGTGCATGAAGACTTGCAGATAAAACGGTATATTTCTCGCCGTTTAGCAAATGCAGGGATTGCAAAAGTGAGCATCTCTCGAGCACCCAAAAAAGTCACCGTGGATATTCATACGTCACGTCCCGGTATAGTTATTGGACGTAAGGGTGCTGAAGTTGATAAGCTTCGCAGCGAATTACAACTGTTGACCAAGAAAGATATTTTACTTAACATCGTTGAAGTCAGAAAACCGGAATTAGATGCTCAAATAGTTGCCGACTCTATTGCTCGTCAACTTGAAGGGCGTGTTTCATTTCGTCGTGCTATGAAAAAAACTATAGCAACTACTATGAAGATGGGTGCCATGGGTATCAAAATTCGTTGTAGTGGACGTTTAGGTGGTGCTGAAATTGCCCGTGATGAAAAATATAAGGAAGGTCGGACACCTTTACACACATTGCGTGCTGATATCGATTATGCGACCTCTACTGCCCATACTACCTATGGTTGTATTGGAGTGAAAGTATGGATCTGTAAAGGAGAGATACTGGAAAAAGGTAATTTTTACGCTGATAAAGAAAAGAAAGAAGCTGATACTGCTCAAGCCGGAGGACAGCATAAACGTCCACGCGGCGGTCATGACAACAAAGGTGCAAAAAAACGACCTCGTGGTAAAATTCGCCGTAAAGGTGAAGGCAGACCGGGGGGAGCTCCTCCGCAAAAAGGACGCCGTCCTGAAAGACCAGCAAAAGCAGAAACTAAAACTAAAGTTGAAACTAAAACTAAAGTTGCAGCTAAAACTGAAAACAAATCTGACCCTAAGAAGTCAGAGAGTTAATATGGTTATTGGGAGATTTATTAAATGTTAATGCCCAAAAAAGTAAAGCACCGCAAAACTCATCGCGGTCGTAGAACCGGCAAAGCCAAAGGCGGATATACGGTCGATTTTGGCGAATTCGGTCTGAAGTCCTTAGAGGCGTGCTGGTTGACCAGTCGTCAAATTGAGGCTGCTCGTATTGCAATGACACGTTATGTAAAACGTGGCGGTAAAATTTGGATTCGTGTTTTTCCCGATAAGCCTATTACACGCAAACCTGCCGAAACTCGTATGGGTAAAGGTAAAGGTGCTCCGGAGTCTTGGGTTGCTGTTGTGAAACCGGGAAGAATGTTATTTGAAATTGAAGGTGTTTCTGAGGAAATGGCAAGAGAAGCGATGCGTCTTGGTGCCAATAAATTACCGATGAAAACGAAGTTTATATCTCGTCATGAGATGGAAGGAGTATAGGCGTGCTTAAAAATCGTGACTTACGTGAAATGACCCGCGATGAACTCCTGCTTAAGAAAAATGATCTTTTGGATGAACGTTTTAACTTGCATATGGGACGTTCTTTGAAGGCTCTGGATAACCCTCTTCGTTTAAGACAAATCAGGCGAGAAATTGCTCTGGTTATGACTACTTTGCACGAAGATACGCTCGGTATTAAAAAACTTGCTGAAAATGCTTCAGCTATTTTACCGGATTCCAAAGCTGCTAAAAAAGGTAAAGAGGAATAGCGGAGTTATAAATGGCTGAAAATAGAACAAATTTAAGAAAAACCCGTGTTGGGAAAGTTGTATCTACAAAAATGGATAAAAGCTTTACTCTTTTAGTTGAAAGAGTAATGAAACATCCACGGTATGAAAAGACCTTCCGTACATCATCCAAATTGATGGTACACGATGAAAAAAATGAAGCCGGTGTTGGTGATATTGTTAAGGTTATGGAAACACGCCCAATGTCGAAACAAAAACGTTGGCGTTTAGTCGAAATTGTTGAGCAGGCAAAATAGCCGCACAGAAAGGTATGTAGAAAATGATTCAAGAGTTTACTGTTCTTTCTGTTGCTGACAATTCAGGAGCCAAAAAAATTATGTGCTTCAGAATTATCGGCGGACGAAAAAAAGTCGCTTCTGTTGGTGATATTATTGTGGTTACCGTCAAAGAAGCTATCCCGGGTGGTACCGTGAAAAAATCAGAAGTTTGCCGTGCTGTTGTAGTTCGCACTAAAAGTGGACTCAAACGCAAAGATGGGTCTGTAATCCGTTTTTCCGATAATGCGGCTGTAATCATAAATGACCAAAAAGAACCTCGTGGCACTCGTATCTTTGGACCTGTTGCCCGTGAACTTCGTGATAAACAATTTATGAAAATTGTATCGCTTGCTCCGGAGGTCCTCTAACGAGGGAGATAGAATTATGAAGATTAGAAAAGGTGATACCGTCTATATTAGAACCGGCAAATCTGCCGGTAAAACCGGTAAGGTTTTATTTGTTGACTTAAAAAAGGATACTGTCTTGGTCGAAGGCGTGAACATGATTAAACGTCATCAAAAACCAACTCAAAATAACCCTAGTGGTGGTATTATAACGATTGAAGCACCGCTTCATGTTAGTAATGTTGCTCTTTATTCAAATACTTTGAACGGTCCTACAAGACTTTCAAGTAAAGTAATTGATGAAGGCGGCAAAAAAACAAAAATTAGAATTTGTCGGAAAACCGGCGAGCAGATTTAAAGGTTGTGTAATTATGTCGAGACTTCATGACAAATATGAAAAAGAAATCATGCCAAGGCTGATGAAAGAAAATAGTTATAAATCAGTTATGCAGATTCCGAAACTAACCAAAATTGTAGTGAATATCGGTGTTGGTGAAGCAACTCAAAATTCAAAATTACTTGATGCTGCTGTTGGAGATTTAACCAAAATTACCGGAAGAAAACCTTCTATAAACAAAGCTAAAAAATCAATTTCGAATTTTAAGCTTCGTGAAGGTGTTGGCATTGGTTGCTCTGTAACATTACGCCGTGATAGTATGTATGAGTTTTTGGACCGCTTGGTAAATATCGCCATCCCGCGTATTCGAGATTTTCAAGGTATCAATCCTAAATCATTTGATGGCCGTGGAAATTATAATATGGGTTTAAAAGAACAATTGATTTTTCCGGAAATTGATTACGATAAAATAGATAAAATCAGAGGTATGAACATTACTTTTCAAACAACAGCCGGTACCGATGCTGAAGCCCGGCAACTGTTGGAAGAGTTTGGCATGCCGTTCCGTAAGTAGGAAGAAATATGGCTAAAACATGTTTAATTGAAAAACAAAAACGTAAACCGAAATTCGGTGTTCGTGCCTATAACCGTTGTCGCAAGTGCGGACGTCCAAGAGCGTATATGCGTCGCTTTGGGCTTTGCCGTATCTGTTTCAGACAAATGGCACTGAACGGTGATTTACCTGGTGTTGTGAAAGCCAGTTGGTAAAGGTTTAGGAGAATAACTGTATTATGATGACTGATCCTATTGCTGATCTGCTTACGAGAATTCGTAACGGCTCAAAAGCAAAGAAAAATGCGGTTGATGTACCTGCTTCAGGACTGAAACGGGAAATCGTTCGTATTTTACAAGAACATAAATATATCAATGATATGATTGAACTTCCTGATAATAAACAGGGGCTTCTCCGTATCTATCTCAGATATAACCGTCAGGATGAACCTGTTATACGGGGTTTAGTTCGAATCTCTAAACCGGGTTTGAGAAAATATTATGACTCTGACAAAATTGTAAGCACTACCCACAATATGCGTGGGATGATGATTGTATCAACTTCAAGCGGTGTAATGACAAACTATGAAGCTGCGAAAAAAGGTGTCGGTGGTGAAATGCTCTGCCGCTGCTGGTAAGGAAAGGATTGGATTATGTCAAGAGTAGGTAAAATGCCGATTCCGATTCCAGATAAAACTAAAGTTGATATCAATGCTCAGATGATTACTGTCACCGGTCCAAAAGGTACTCTCAGCAGAGAAATTCATGCTGATATGTCAGCAGCTATTGTAGAGAACCAAGTGATTGTGACACGTCCGTCTGAACAAAAAAAACATCGTGCTTTACATGGTCTCACCAGATCCTTATTAAATAATATGGTTATTGGTGTTTCAGAAGGTTATAAAAAAGAATTAGAACTTCGTGGAGTAGGATACCGGGCTGAATTAAAAGGTAAAGTGCTGGTTATCCATTTAGGTTATTCACATCCTATCGTGATGCGTCAGCCTGATGGTATTGATGTTGAAGTTCTTCCAAAAGAAAATAAAATAATTGTTACCGGTGTAGATAAAGAATTAGTTGGACAAGTTGCCGCAAAAATACGTGGTTTCCGTAAACCGGAACCGTATAAAGGCAAGGGTATTCGCTATGTTGGCGAATATGTACGTTCAAAAGCCGGTAAAACAGCAGGTTAATAAATAAAATATTGGTGTAAAAAATTATGGCTGATAAAAATGTTGTCAAAGGTGTCAAAGCTAAAAGACGTCGTAGCAGGGTTCGGGGAAAAATCTCCGGTACTCCTGAAAGACCGCGTCTGACTGTTGCTAAATCGCTGAAAAATATCTATGTACAAGTTATTGATGATATTAACAGGGTTACTTTAGCATCAGCGGCAACCAATTCCAAAAACGTAGCATCTGAAATTAAAGATGATATGAATAAAACAAAGCAGGCTTTTGTTATTGGTACTATAATTGCCAAAGTTGCTTTGGAAAAAGGAATTGAGAAAGTAGTGTTTGATAAAAATGTTTCTCGTTACCACGGTCGGGTCAAAGCTGTTGCCGACGGCGCCCGGAAAGGTGGTTTAAAACTATAATGAAAATATTAAAAAAATAAGAGGTCTTGGTGGCTAAGTACGAAGCTGAAAAAAGCGAATTTGAAGAACGAGTTGTACACATCAACCGTGTTGCCAAAGTTGTTAAAGGTGGACGCAGGTTTAGTTTTACCGCTCTTGTTGCTGTCGGCGATAAAAGAGGAAAAATTGGAATCGGTCACGGCAAAGCTCCTGAAGTTTCTGAAGCTATTCGCAAAGGAACAGAAGCAGCAAAAAAATCAATGAGTTCTGTCTCATTGGTAAGAGGTACTATTCCTCATCGTATAAACGGAAAGTTCGCAGCAACTACCGTTATGATGCGTCCGGCTTCTCCGGGTACCGGAGTTATTGCCGGTGGTGCTGTACGTGTAATTTTAGAATCATTAGGTGTACAGGATATTTTAACAAAAGTGATTGGCAGCAGAAACCCAAACAATGTTGTGAAAGCAACTCTGCAAGGGTTAATCGAACTGCAGACCCAAGAACAAGAAATTAAATTCCGCGAAGAATAAACGCTTAGGCGGAAAGGTTATTAATATGAGCAAATTTAAAATTACACAGATAAGAAGTACAATAGACAGAAAAGAACCTCAAAAAAGAACTATTGCTGCTCTTGGTTTGGGAAAAATTAGAAAATCTGTTGTACATAACGATACTCCTCAGATTCGTGGTATGATTAAAGCCGTAGCACATCTGATTACAGTTGAAGAGATCGATTAGAATATAGAGGTTTATTATGGAACTGCATACATTACAACCGGCCGAAGGTTCGACCAAAAATCGCAAACGCGTTGGTCGTGGTTCCGGTAGTGGAAAAGGAAAAACTTCCGGACGTGGTCACGGTGGTCAAAAATCAAGATCCGGCTTTAGTCGTAAAATCGGTTTTGAGGGTGGGCAAATGCCTCTCCAACGTCGTGTCCCAAAACACGGATTTACAAATATATTTAAAAAAGAATTTCAAATTGTGAATGTCACCGATTTGCTTCGTTGTGAACCGGGTGAAATTACGAACGAAACTCTTTTAAAATGCGGACTCGTTCGTAAACCAAACGTACCTGTTAAGATTTTAGGTAACGGTACTATTGATAAGGCATATACTGTCAAAGTAAACGCTTTCTCCAAGTCGGCAATTGAAAAAATCAATGCCGCCGGCGGAAAAACTGAGGTGGTTTAGTGCTGGAAACTTTTAGATCGATTTTTAAAGTCGAAGAGCTCAGAAAAAGAATATTCTTTACTCTAGCTCTTTTAGTTGTTTATCGTATCGGCGGTCATGTGCCTACTCCGGGTGTTGACGGCTCTGTATTATCGGCGGCTTTATCCTCTAATTCGATTTTCGGTCTTCTGGATCTTTTTGCTGGTGGTGCTTTTGCTAAAGCTACTATCTTTGCGTTGGGTATTATGCCGTATATCTCTGCATCTATTATGTTACAATTATTAGGTGCCGTTATTCCGTTCTTGCAGCGGCTACAGCGTGAGGGTGAAGAGGGTCGTCGCAAAATTACACAATATACACGTTATCTTACTGTTCTCATTGCTGCCTTGCAGGCGTGGGGTACAGCAGGTTTCTTAACAACAATAAATCTCAACGGTGTCTCTGCTGTTCATATGACAACTGTTTGGTTTATACCGCTAACTATTATTACCTTTACATCCGGTTGTATCTTCATCATGTATCTTGGTGAACAGATAACTGAAAAAGGAATAGGGAACGGTATTTCACTGATTATTTTCATTGGCATTATCGCAAGATTCCCTGATGCTGTTGTTCAGGAAGCTCAATTAATATGGAACGGCTCAAGAGGTATTTTGCTTGAAGCTCTTATGGTTGGTACAATGATTGCAGTTATTGCTGCCGTTATTTTAGTGACACGTGCTCAAAGAAAAATTCCGGTTCAATACCCAAGAAAAGTTGTCGGACGAAAAGTATACGGCGGACAGCAAACTCATTTACCTTTATCGGTAAACTCCGCAGGTGTTATTCCGATAATCTTTGCTCAATCTATTATGTTTTTACCTTCTACGATTGCACAACTTTTCCCTGAAAGTGATTGGATTCAAAATCTTGTCTCTCAAACTCTTGCTCCGGGTAGTGCATGGTATTCAATTATTTATGCTATGATTATTATATTCTTTGGGTATTTCTATACTGCTATTGTATTTAATCCGATGGAAATTGCTGACAATATGCGTAAAAATGGTGGATATATTCCGGGAATTCGTCCGGGGAAAAACACCTCTCAATATATTGAAAAAATATTAACCCGTATTACATTACCGGGTGCTATATTTTTTGCTGCTATTGCTGTTTTACCTTGGGTTTTAATCTCTAAATTAAATGTAAACTTCTTCTTCGGCGGTACCGGACTTCTTATTATTGTCGGTGTGGCTTTAGATACGTTGCAGCAGATTGAATCTCATCTTATGATGCGTCATTATGACGGCTTTATGAAAAAAGGTAAAATTCGCGGGAGATCAATGTAGGTATGAATTTGATTTTCTTAGGTCCTCCGGGTTCAGGTAAAGGTACACAGGCTGCAAAAGTTTCGGAGAAACTCGGGTTGACTCATTTGTCAACAGGAGATCTTCTACGGGAAGCAATCAAAAACCAAACTGAACTTGGCAAACAGGCCAAAGAATTTATGGATAATGGTGAACTTGTTCCTGATGCACTCATTGTTGGACTGATTCAGGATAAGATAAATTCAGGGCTGCTTTCTAAAGGTTTTATTTTAGACGGCTTTCCACGTACGATGCCGCAAGCCGAATCACTTAAAGTAATGCTTAATGAATCAGGCGTAACTCTTGATAAGGCAATCTGTCTTTGTGTTGAAGATGATGCTATTGTTAACCGTATGGCTGGTCGACGGTTTTGTCCGACTTGTCAAACAACATATAATGTAAATGTTGCTGATGCGATGCCGAAAGTTGACGGCAAATGTGATAAAGACAGCACCGACTTAATTGTTAGAGATGATGATAAAGAAGAGGTTGTCAAAAACAGACTTGAAATCTATCATATGCAAACAAAACCGATAATTGACTTCTATCGTAACGAATCAATTTTAGTTGAGCTAAATGCTGATATTGCTCCCGATGATGTCTTTAATTCTATTTTAGAAGAGATACAAGTAACAAAGTGATTAAGTTAAAAACAAAAGAAGAAATTGAAATTATGAGATCTGCCGGTCGAATTGTTGCCGAAGCTTTGGCAATGGCTGGAAAAGAAATAAAAGTTGGTATGACTACTGCTGAACTGGATACCTTAGTTGAAGAATGTATTCGCTCGAAAGATTCTATACCTGCTTTTAAAGGCTATCATGGATTTCCTGCTTCTGCGTGTATCTCTATAAATGAGGAAGTTGTTCACGGTATTCCATGTGATAGAATTATCAAAGATGGTGATATTGTTTCTGTTGATGTTGGCTCAATTTTGAACGATTTTTACGGTGATGCCGCTAAAACGTTCGCAATTGGTGAAATTTCTGAAGAAAAACAGCAATTAATGAAAATAACTGAAAAATCTTTGCTTGCAGGTATTGACAAAGCGAGAAATGGCAATAAATTAGGACAAATTTCCGCAGCTGTTCAAAAAGTGGCGGAAGCAAATGGATACGGTGTGGTTCGTCAATTAGTCGGTCATGGAATTGGTCGCGATATGCACGAAGATCCGCAAGTACCCAATTATGGTTCAGAAAACGAAGGTCCTACTTTAAAGACCGGAATGGTGATTGCTATTGAACCAATGATTAATTGTGGAACGTATCAAGTGAAAACATTGCCGGATGGTTGGACAATTGTTACAGCAGATGGATTACCGTCAGCTCATTTTGAGCATACTGTTGCAATTACCGATAACGGTCCGGATATTTTAACGGTGTTATAGGAGCCTATGGCTAAAGAAGAAACAATTACTGTTGAAGGTAAAGTAGTAGAAACCTTGCCGAATGCGATGTTTAAAGTTGAATTGGATAACGGACATGTTATTCTCGCTCATATTTCTGGTAAGATGAGAATGCATTTTATTAAAATACTGCCCGGTGACAAAGTTACGATGGAACTATCACCATACGATTTAACCCGCGGTCGTATAACATATAGATATAAATAAGAGTTGAAAGCAGGATTGAAATGAAAGTTAAATCTGCGTTGAAAAAACGTTGTGAGTATTGTAAAATTATTAAGAGACACGGTATCTTAAGAGTAATTTGCTCGAAAAACCCGTCTCATAAACAACGTCAAGGTTGAAAAACAAAAAATGTTTTTTAAAATAAAGGAGTTCAGAATTGGCTCGTATTGCCGGTGTTGATCTACCAAGAGAAAAAAGAGTTGAAATCGGTTTAAGATATATCTATGGTATTGGACCTCACAGTTCATCCCAGATTCTGATTAAAACTCAAATTGACCCGAACACTCGGGTAAATAAATTAACTGACGAAGAAGTCGCCAAATTACGTGCGGTCATTGAAAACGAGTACGATGTTGAAGGTACTCTTCGCGGCATGATTTCAATGAATATCAAACGTTTGATGGATATCGGTTCTTATCGCGGTCTGCGTCATCGACGGGGTCTCCCTCTCAGGGGACAACGTACCAAGACGAATGCACGTACCCGTAAAGGTCCTAAGAAGTCTATCGGCGGTTTAAACAAGAAGTAAACTACTTTAACTATTGAGGTTATTTTATAAGTGGCTGATCCTAAGAAAAAACGCGGTAAGAAAAAAACACGTAAAGTTGAAGCTCATGGTGTGGCTCACATCAAAGCAAGTTTTAACAATACGCATATTACCATAACTGATGTCATCGGTAAAACCATTTCATGGGGAACTGCCGGTAAAGTCGGTTTCAAGGGTTCTAAAAAATCTACTCCGTTCGCTGCTCAGTTGGCTGCATCAGCCGCTGCAAAAGAAGCGATGGATATGGGTTTAAGAAAAGTCGAAGTTTGGGTGAAAGGTCCCGGTTCCGGTCGTGAAGCTGCTGTTCGTGCTTTGTCTGCCGCCGGTTTGGATATCAATCTTATTAAAGATGTGACTCCAATTCCGCATAACGGATGCCGTCCACCAAAACGTCGTCGTGTTTAATTTGAAAAAAAAGTATGTTATAAATTGAGGATTTTGAATGGCTCGTTATACTGCCGCTAACTGTAAACTCTGCCGACGTGAAGGCGAAAAGCTCTTTCTAAAAGGAGCTCGTTGCTACACTGAAAAATGTGGTGTCGAGAAGCGTAAATACGCCCCCGGGCAGCATGGTCAGAATTTCCGTCGCAAAATCTCTGCGTATGGAATACAGCTTAGGGAAAAACAGAAAATCCGTCGTACCTATGGTGTTTTGGAAAAACAATTCCATAACTACTATGTAGCTGCGGATAAAAAAATCGGTGTTACCGGTGAAAATCTGATTCAGATGCTTGAAGTCAGACTTGACAATATTGTCTACCGTTTAGGTTTTGCTCCTTCACGGAAGTCAGCACGTCAACTGATTCGTCATCGTCATATTTTAATTGACGGGAAAATTGTTGATATCCCATCATATCAATTAAAACCAAATCAGATTGTAAAAATAAAAGATAAATCAAAAAATCTCGAATTAGTTCACTCAGCTTTAAAAGAAGTTGGCCGCGGTGAAGATCTTGGTTGGATCAGATTAAATAAAGCCGCACTTGAAGGTGAGCTTTTGGAAGTACCAAAACGCTCTGAAATCCCGCTTACAGCGAATGAACAATTAGTTGTCGAGCTTTACTCCAAGTAATTCTTGGGAGGATTTGTTAGATTATGAAATGGAAGCCTTTAGCAATGCCGAAAGAAGTCGTGAATGACCAAAGTTCGGCTACAGAAAATTATTCACGTTTTGTTATCGAACCTCTCGAAAGAGGTTTCGGTAATACATTAGGTAACTCCTTGAGACGAGTTCTGCTTTCGTCTATACAAGGAGCTGCAGTTGTTTCAATGCGTATCAATGGCGTTCTTCATGAATTCTCTACTTTAGATGGAGTCTATGAAGATGTTGCCAATATCGTTTTGAACGTAAAAGCAATTCGGGTGCTTATGCATGCTGATGAAATGCGTACTCTTCGTCTCAAAGTATCCGGCAAACAGATTATTACTGCCGGAATGTTTGAGGGAGACCCGGAAATTGAAATTTTGAATACAGATTTGCAAATTTGCGAGCTTACCGATGATATCGATTTTGAAATGGAAATTGATATTGACAATGGTCGCAGTTATGTAGTTGCCGAATATAATAAACGTCCGGATGCTCCGGCCGGTACTATCTTTGTAGACTCTTTATTCTCACCGATTGTAAAAATCTCTTACTCAGTTGAAAATACTCAGATCGGAAGAGCGTCGTGTAGGGAAAGAGTGTAGATCTCGGTGGTCGCCGTATCATTAAA
>CAJVYT010000063.1 GCA_913009765.1 uncultured candidate division Zixibacteria bacterium | reverse complement strand
GGATGTAGTAGTATAATAGTCGTGTGTTGTGTACTGATGAGTCATAATTATGTTGTTTTTTATATATTGTCTAAGCTTATTGATGTTTATTTTTTTTTTTTTTTTTTTAATGATACGGCGACCACCGAGATCTACACTCTTTCCCTACACGACGCTCTTCCGATCTAGGGATATAGTCAACGCTAATATCTCTTACCAATGAACCGTTTACAGTATTTATTTTATTGTTTTTATCAAAGTGTGTAAATATCTGTCCGGTAACAACCGGAATATCATGGAATAACTGCCTAAACTTTACATGTGAATTACCAATCTTGTCATGTATTGTCTTTTCCACTCGTAGTTCCTTCTGGGGATCAGAAAGATAAAGTGATGATTTTTGAGATTCAAAAAAATTGAAAGAAGCCCCAATTTCATTGCCTAAAGCAGCAGAAGTTGATAACTCCCCTTCTATATAAATAGAGCCTGACGAGTCTATCTTAAGAAATGTAATCGATGGAACATTTTGTAATGATTGATTTGAAACAGCGTAAATAGAATTAAATCCAAATACCAAAAGTAAAATGCATAATAAAGTTTTGTAGGTTCTCATTATCTTTTCCTAATTTTCCTATAAGTAAATATATTAATAACAGTTCAAAGGTGCCGGTCCTGATGGGTTGTCAAATGAATACGATATGAGATAAACAAGATCAGAAATATTTAGTGCACCTGATGCGTCAACATCTGCTTCTTCAAAACAAGGTGGTTCCGCTCCTGGGGGAGAACCAAATGAATAATTGATTAAATATACTATATCAGAGATATTTATAATATCAAGAGCATCTCCATCAACATTTCCTCTGATACCGGTACAACAACTTATTGTAATAGCTCCGTTTGAAAATTTTACATCATAATTACCAAATTGAGACTCAACTTTTGGTCGATTAGTATTATAACCGTCGGTAATAATACTTGCACTATCACCTATGTTTGATGTAAGACTTGTTGTAAAGTTAAGTTTTAATATAGGTCCGTCACCTGAAGGAAGATCTGGGGATGTATAAGAATTAGAGGCAACTAATAAAACTGTGAAACGTTTATTGAAGGGATCAAGTTGAATAAAGCCCTGTTCTTCAAAGTAATCGGTACGACATCCTATCGTGGAAAATGAATCAAAGGTCATTGGAATATCTCCGGGATATTCAATAGGTATTTCTATTGAACTTACCGGAACGGTATTGTTTAAAGAAATAAAAAGTTCAACATTTTCTCCCGGTGCAGCAATAACTGACTCAGCTCGTATAGTATCTGCAAGAGAAACAATATAATTAGATTTTGTTAATTGACGAATATCTCCGGCGGCATCTATTTCAGCACCTACAGAATAGATACCTTTTCCCGAATATGAATGTAAAGGAGATTGGGTAAACGCAGAATCACCATCTCCAAAATCCCATTTCCAGCTATCAACTGATAAACCGGATGAAGCTGAGAATTGAACATCAAGTGGAGCCCAACCGAAAGTTGTATCAGCTACAAAAGATATCCCCATGATTTGGTCAACGGCTCCTTTTAAGTCGGGAAGAGGACCAATATGTTTTGATGATGCTGACTGTGGTGTAGAATAATCTGTTAAAAGTGTTCGGATTTCGTTATGATCTAATACCCTACCATGATTTGCTTTGTTGACACCTTGTAGTACAGCACAAGAACCGGTAATAATTGGTGAGGCAGATGATGTACCGGCAAATGATGATGTGTAATAATTATCCACACTTGAACCATATAAATCTCCATATCCTAAAGAATATACATCCCATGTACCGAATCCGTGTACATCAACTCGCTGACCATAATTAGTGAATGATGCCGGAACATGTTCAGCACTTGAAGCTCCGACAATAATAGCACCCGAGAATCGATAACTTGGATCAAATAAAGAACCATAAATTATAGCATTATCAAAATCTTCCGCACCATTACCGGCAGCTTCAACGATAATTCGACCCATTGCAGTCGCCTGTAATATAGCATCAAAATTCTCCTGCCAATATTCCATACATACATAACCCTGTTGGTCATCACGAGATTCATAATCATAATGAGGACCTGGAGCATGCAGTTCTATTAAAATAACATCTCCGGTATCAGAATTATTTACAGCAGTATTAATTGCCGATGCGGTAGTCATTGACCCGATAGATACTGTTCCTAAATCAACTCCAAAAGCAATACCGGTCACGCCAAAGGTATTAGAGTCAGCAGCAATTTCACCTAAAACAGCAGTGCCATGGTTCCACCATCCTGCATCATTTATTACACTGCCGGCTATATGAAAATTATCTACTCCGCCATGTAAATCTTCATGGGTTTCTATCCAGTTGCCTTCAATATCAACAACTTTTATATTTTCACCTCTGCCTCCGGGAACCCCCCAAGCATATTTAGCATCAACTCCGGTAGGGGCAGATTCTAAATAATACTGACCGGACTCAAAATCTGGAGTAACTTGTGTTTCTTCCGTATTGCTGATTGTTGCAAGTTCAGGTTGTGGTGGAAAATAAGCTGTTTCAACTATATCTAATTTATTGAGAGCATTTATTTTTGTTAATTTTTCATCATCTGTCATTGATTCATCAAGATCAATTCGGTTATATAGTGATAAATCAGGAAGTTGTATCCCTGAACGCTTCATACCGATTTGTCTCATTTCATCAAGTTCTTCTTTTGACTGTTTAAAATGTTGTTTAATCGGTAGGGGTTTACCTTTAAATGATATAATTTTGTTTAAATTGTCCCATTCAGAGGTTGAACTTGCAAAGCCGTTATTGGAGAATTTAGGCTGATTGGTCCCTTCTTTGAATTTGACGACAATTTCTGAGGTGTTAAGATTTTTGGGAATTGTTTGATAAATCGGTTTTGGTAAAACTACTCTTTTGAGTTCAAAATTTTTAGCGTAAGAAGCGATTGGAGCAAATAAAAGCGAAAACGCCAATGCCATACACGCTAAACAAACGGACGCATATCTCTTTGGCATAATATACCTTTGTTGTTTAGAACGTTATGATTTGTACTAATTCATAACATACTATAAATATGAGATATTGCAATACAAAATTAAAAAGAGTAGATTTTGCGATTTTTTTATAAATCCGGTGGGGGAGGACCGGAATTAAACATATATGATATCAAAAATACTAAATCTGATATATTTATAGTGCCATTTAAATCAGTATCACAATATAAAAGTGGGCAGTTAAAAGGGTCTTCCGGTCGAAACATATAATCAATGAGACAAACTAAATCGGAAAGATTTATCTCACCACTTCCATTTAAATCGCAATTCAATATATCAAGAGTTAATGACCCTTCTATAACTAATACTATATCTGGGTCTAATAATCCCACTACAGTAGAATCATATTGCACTAAATCATAACCCAAGGAAGTATCAATAACTTCAACCCAAGTACTGCAGGAATTTCCTACCCAAAGCGAACAACTATAATAAGTTGTATCAACAACAGTGTCAGCAATAACTCCAATTGAATTGCCTACCGGATCAGAAAAATCAGTTGGAATTTCAATTGTCAAAGTCGAAGTGAGTGATAAAGTTGTGTCGGGAGCATTAGTCGTAGTATACGGTATTTTTATTGCAATACCGCCCTGTTGAGGTAAAATGCCATCAATACTACCGGGGATACTAAATATATCAGCAATACATCGAAACCAGTATTCACTTTGGTCACCTTTTTTATCAATAGCCTCTTTATACTCAAACCCTTCAACAAGTGTGCCGGAAGTTTCAAAACCTGTTCCTGAAAAATCAAACTTTACTAAATCGGGACGGTTTGACCGCAATACAAATTGAAATCCAAATATCTCTGTTTGAAAATTATCAATATAAATATTCAATAGTCCTGACTCTTCACCGGTCGAGACAAGAGTGTCTGGGATAACCATAACAATTTCTAACTGACTGTTTTGAGTTTGTGACTGAGATAACACAGATGTATGAAAAATAAATAAAAACAGCAATAGGCTAAACAATAATCTAACTGACATAAGAATTCCTTAACAATTTACAGTTCGTTTATTATATTTACCAATTATTCTATTAGTTTCTCACATTAAAAGGTGTGGAAGTGATATGTATTATTTAAATATAGGAAAAAATACATCTTTGTCAATATGTAAGATATCTGTAAATAGGTAATAACATCTTCTCATAATAAAAAAAAGCCCGCAAATGCAGGCTTTTTTTATTTTGTACAGTATGAGTTATTCAGGTTTATCAAATGTAGATGCCGGAATATCGCCATTTGTTGAAAAACTTGTCCAATCAATTTGACCGACTTTTGTACCGTTCATATTTCTAACAGTGGTCATAGGAAACTGAACACCGTTATGTTCAGCAAGTGCTGAATAAATCTCTAAAATATTTCCATCAGTACCCATAGCACTTTTACCCCAATATTCTTTACTGAGTAAAATACCATCAGAAGTTATACCTAAACGGCAGATTTTTTCACCATCAGTATCTAAAAGAGTTACATAGTCAACTGCTGTTCCGCCAACATCACCTTTGCCATCATAAACTGCTTGATAATATGGGTCGTCAGAGCTTTGATAAATCAAAATAGTTTTTCGTTTATTATCTTTGTCATCAGAAATTATATCATCTTCCGACATAGCAGAAATTCCTGCGGCACCGGGTTTCCAACCGGTATTACCGTTACGAACAGTATTCATCACCCGTCCCATAAATGAAACTACCTGTTTTGATTTGTCAGGAAATACAGATATATCTTCAACTGAAAGAGCCATTTCTCCTTGAGGCGCGACAATAGTTACGGTACCTTTTTTAGAAATAGACTTAATACCTTTTACAGCATCTAAACCTCCGGCAGCTTGAACAGCTTTATCAATGAGTGCCATACCTTTTTTTAAGTTTTCAGATGTGACAGCAAGTTCTTTTTTTGATTCACCTGATGGAATAGTAATGTCAATATCTACAACATCACCGAGTCCCATTTGGTCTAAAGGCATTTCAAAATCTTTACCGTTACCTACGACAACAATTCGCAATGCATCAAATCTGAGATTATCGTTAGCTGCTTTAATAACGTCTTCAGGAGTTACTTTTTCAACATCTTCTTTAACTTTAAAAAGATGATCAGCCGGAAGTCCATAAAAATCATAATCCATCAACCGATTGACAACCTCAGCTTTTGAATCAAAATTAAAGACAAATGAATTAAGATAGCTGTCTTTACCCAGTTTCATTTCATCTTTTGTCGGTGGAACAGTTTGAATACGTTTCATCTCTTTTATCATCTCTTTGATAGCCTTGACCGTTGTCTCAGATTTTGTTGAAACAAAACCGACAAAAATACCCGGGTACTTAATTTTTGCGGTATAACTTCCAAATACAGCATATGCAAGTCCTTCTCGTGAACGAACAGCATTAAACAAGCGACTGCCGAAACTGCCGCCTAAGATATTGTTCATGACAATTAAAGCACCATAATCTTTATCAGTTACATAACCGCCAATATGTCCAATAACTATATTTGTTTGGTTAACATCGTTTTTTTGTATATAATACACTTTGTTTTCAAATTTATAATCAACTTGAGGGAGTGATGGAACGATATCACCTTCTTTTTTCCAGTCACCAAAATACTTATTTAATTTTGCTAAAATATCTTTTTTATCAAAATCACCCCAAATAGATATTTGCATATTTTGAGGTTTAAACCATTTAGCATGAAAATCAACCAAATCATCACGAGTGATAGCATCAATTGTCGCATATTCAGTAGTACGAGCGTATGGTGAGTCAGCACCATAAATTACTTTTTTGAACTCACGAAATGCGATAGCCTGTGGGTCATCATTTCTTCGAGAAATGGATGAACGTTCCTGCACTTTTGCAAGGTCAATTTTATCTTCTTCAAATTTAGGATTGCGAAGAACTTCAGCAAGTATGTCAAGTCCTAAATCTGTAAATTCACTGAGAACATTTACAGATGCTCTGCCGGATTCTAAGCCGATAGATGTTTCAACAGACCCGCCGATAGCTTCAAGTTTTTCATCTATTTCATCACCTGACCATTTATTTGTTCCACCGGTACGCATGACTGAACCACATATAGATGCTAAACCAATTTTATCAGCAGGTTCTAAAAAAGAACCGGTGTTCATTCTGACAGATGCTTTCAAAACAGGAAGAGATTTATCTTGTAATAAATACACACGAATGCCATTATCCAAAGTTACTTGGTCGACATTGGGTATTTCTAACTTGTTTATTTTAGGATATTTGAGATTATCAACA
Organism: uncultured candidate division Zixibacteria bacterium; assembly: GCA_913009765.1. The sequence continues at coordinate 7,969 of CAJVYT010000063.1, read as the reverse complement.
TCCTGTGCGTGTATAGATGCTGCTGCAGTAAACATAACGAGGGCAGCTATGAGCAAAAAGAAAATTTTATAATTTTTCATTTTAGTATATCCTCATTATTTTATTTTTCAGTGGTTACAACCATGCCGATAACACGATTTTTCTTTGTTAAATATTTTTTGGCGACTCGTTGGATATCTTCTGGAGTAACCGCATTAATTCTGTCTGTTTCTCTGAACATTTCTCTCCAGTCACCCCATAACGTTTGGTAACTTGCAAGCTGCATACCGAGACCATTATTACTGCTGATTCCATTGATGAACGCTGCTTTGGCACGAGCTTTTATCTTATCCATTTCTGCTGCCGGGATAAGTTCATTACGCATTTTATCAACGTCATTAAAAATCTCTTTTTCAAGTTCAGCATTGGTATGACCGGCAGAAGGCATGGCAAAAACAGCCATCATAGTAGGGTATTTATTCCCCGGAAAACCGGCAAATGCCTCAACATTCATAGCTGTCTTTTTCTCTTTTATTAAATTTTTATAAAGTAAAGAAGTACGTCCTTGTCCAAGGTAATCACACAACGCATCAAGTGCCGGTCGGTCAGGATTAGTTCCCTCGGGAATGTGCCATCCTACTAAATAAATAGGTTGTGATTTGCTTTCAACTTCTACTCTTTTTTCACCTAATTGTTCCGGCTCGATAGTTGCAATTCGTTCCGGTGCAGGACGATAAGGGATACGTCCCCAATATTTCTCTGCTAACTTAATAACATCTTTTGTTTTTACATCACCAACTATGGCGATAGTTAAATTTGAAGGACTATAATATTTTTTAAAAAATGCTTTTGCTTCTTTACGTGAATAATATTGGATATCTGACATGTGTCCAATACCCGGAATTCCATATGGATGAGCTTTATAAGCTATCGCTAAAAATTCTTCTACTAATTTTCCGACAGGACTGGATTCAGATCTCATCCTGCGTTCTTCGGCAACAACATCTCTTTCTTTATACATCTCACGAAGTACAGGATGTAAAAAGCGTTCCGATTCTAACGCCATCCAAAGTTCTACTTTGTTGGATGGAAGAGAAAAGAAGAAAACTGTTTGATCTGCTGCGGTAAAAGCGTTGAGTCCAACTCCACCTTCTCGTTCTATAACGTTTCCGAACTTATTAGGTTCTACTAACTGATAAGATGCTTCACGTGCTTCTTCATAGGCTTTGTTCAATAACTCTATTTTGGAAGTATCTGCAAAACGACCCCTGTTGCGTTCTGCTCGCAACTTCATAAATGCAGAATCTTCAACAGCAATAAGTTCCAATTCCTTATCAATATCTTTGGAACCAAGCGTTGTCGTTCCTTTAAAAGCCATATGTTCAAACATATGAGCTAAACCGGTATATCCTTTGGGGTCATCTACGGACCCAACATTTGCCCAAGTGACAAACGATACGACAGGGGCATCATGACGTTCTAAAATAAGAACTGTTAAACCATTTTCTAATTGATGTTCGGTTACTGCATTCTCTAGTTTTGAGAAATCAAATGAAAATGCTGAAGGAACAACAAATATTACTAAAAGAACTGACAACAATATCAGTTGAACTTTTTTGAAAGACATACTTCCTCCATGAAAGTTATGGGTTTATTATGTTTTGGAGCAAATAAAGTAGAAGACTTTACCCGTGTCAAGTCCTTCGACCTGTTTTTAAACAGTATATTAACAACTAACTGCAACAATTTATCCTAAACTTAAATCTGCGTTTATAAGTAGTATTTATAAACGCAGATTTATTTAAAAAGTTACAATTACTTTACTGTGTGAGATAAAATATATTTAAAAAAATAAAGAATTACCACCATTGAATAAGTTTAGGCTTAAATGTGTGAAGAAGATTCTCATTATTAGGAATTATGCGTACGGTAATACCAAATCTTCCTGATTCTTTACAAATAACCTCACCTGAAAAAATAGAAATTTTATCAGATTCATTTTGTTCAGACAATACAGCCATAGTCGGTTTATAGTTGTGTATCTGCTCTTGAGAGTCTAACTTACCTGAGATTATCTCAACAGATACATCATTTGGATTTATATCGCCTAATGAGATAAATATTTTGATTGGGAATGTTTGCCCTACATAAATAGTATTTTCCATCTCCGGTATTTGTACATCTTTAATATGAATTGATTCCCAGCTTTGTGACATCTTTTCAACCCATTCTGTAACCGATTTTGTCAGTTCCATATTATTTTCTCGAAGCTTTATCGATGCTTCTATTCCGGGTATATAGAATTTTTGAGTATAGTCTATGAGCATGCGATGTGAAGAGAAGTCCTTACCTGCCATACTGATTGCCGCTTTCATCTTTTTTATCCAATCAGTTGGTATATTATTTTTATCGGTATCATAAAAAAGCGGCACGACTTCTTTTTCTATAGTGTTATACAGCATTTCCGCTTCAAGATGATCTTGGACCTCGTTGTTGTCATATTCTTCACCATTGCCAATTTTAAAGCCGGTTTCATCAGCATACCCTTCACACCACCACCCGTCTAAAATTGATAAATTTAAAACACCATTTAAAGCAGCTTTCATCCCCGATGTGCCTGAGGCTTCCAGAGGACGTCTTGGGTTGTTAAGCCAGACATCGGCACCCTGTACTAAATACTTGGCAACATTGATATCATAATCTTCTAAAAAGATAACTCTATTTTGAAACCGCTCATTCTTCGTATAATGATAAATCTCTTTTATGATTTCTTTTCCGGGGTTATCCAAAGGGTGTGCTTTGCCTGCGAGGATAATCTGCATAGGGTACTTCTCATTATTAATAAGTTTGAGTAGTCTATTTAGGTCAGAAAAAATTAAGTTTCCCCGTTTATAAGTTGAAAACCGTCTTGCAAAACAAATAGTTAATATTTGAGGGTCTAATATTTGATCTGCCTTATGAATCTCAATATGAGATGCACCACTTCGCTGTAACTGTTTTTTGAGACGTTTACGGGCAAAAAAGACTAAACGTTCCCGTCTTCGGTTATGAATTCTCCATAGTTCGGCATCTGGAATTTTCTCTATATTTTTCCAAGCATTTAAGACATGTGGTTTGTTTCTATAATTAGCACCAAAATATGATTCATAGAGTTCATCCATATCATGTGAAACCCAAGAGCGAGGATGTACTCCATTAGTTACTGACTTTATAGGGACTTCAGGGACAGGAAGCCCCGGCCAAATATGATGCCACATTTCACGTGAAATTTTTCCATGCAACTTCGAAACTCCGTTGGCAAAAGCAGAATTTCTTAATGCCGCAACTGTCATACAAAAGAGTTCATCTTTATCGCCGGCAAATACTTTACCAATATTGATAAATTGTTCCCAGTCAATCCCAAGTTCTGAAACAAAACTCTCCAAATATCTCTTTACTAAGACAGAATCAAACTTTTCATTACCGGCAGGAACAGGTGTATGAGTTGTAAATATTGTCGTAGACCAAATAAATTGTGATGCCTCACTAAATGACAAATCCTTTTCATTCATTAGAAGTCGAATTCTTTCAAGTGTCAAAAACCAGGAATGTCCTTCATTCATATGATAAATTGATGGTTCAATACCTAACGCCCGCAGTGCTTTTACTCCGCCAATACCCAATATTATTTCCTGACGGATACGCATATCTTTATCTCCGCCGTAAAGGACAGATGTAATTTCTCTGAATTTTGTTGGATTTTCAGGTATATTCGTATCTAACAAATAAAGGGGAACATTTCCAACCGAGACCTTCCAAATTTGAATATGAACAGGAGTACCTAAAAAATCTACAGTAACCTTGCGTGTTTGACCCTGCTCATCTTTAATAGGAACAACAGGCATGTGGTACCAGTCATTTTCAACATATTTTTCCTGCTGCCATCCGTCAGAAGAAAGATACTGCCTAAAATATCCATAGCGGTATAAAAGCCCAACGGCAACCATTGGAAGACCTAAATCAGATGCTGATTTTAATGTGTCACCGGATAATACTCCAAGACCGCCTGAATAGACCGGAAGTCCGGTATCCAAACCGTATTCTAATGAGAAATAAGCTATTTTATGTTCAACTTTGTCAGGAAAATCATACGAAAACCAGTTTTTTCTTGAGAGATAGTCTTGGTATTTTTGATATACTCTGTTTAAAGAGGCAACAAATCCATCATCGGCAGCAGCTTTTTCAAGAGTTTCTTGAGATAATTGGGAGAGCATTTGAACAGGATTTTGATCACAATCTTCCCATGTCTCAGCATCAAGCCGAATAAAGAGCTTGGTTATTTCCCAATTCCACGAATACCAAATATTGTGGGACATCTCTTGAAGCGGACGGATTTTGTCCGGCAATTTTGGAAAAACTAAAAATTGTTTTACTCGCATATATACAACCTATCAATTATGTATCTTAATGATAATGTTAGTGTTGTTAATATTATCGCCTAAATCAACAATAATTTTATCTGAATTACATATTCAATAACAAATAATATATAAAGAAAGAAGTTTTTTATAAAAAAAATGTTTTTAATTGATTCTTTATATAGAAAGTCGATATAATAAAGCATGGCTATATCAAGAAAAAGAATAGGAATTTTAACCGGTGGCGGCGATTGCCCCGGTTTGAATGCTGTTATCAGAGCCGTTGTGAAAACTGCTCAACATGATTACGGCATGGAAGTTATCGGATTTAAAGATGGTTACGAAGGTCTGATAGAAAATCGATATATGTATGTTGATCCCAAATCTGTCTCAGGTTTATTATCTCGGGGCGGTACAATTTTAGGAACATCAAACAGAGCTGACCCATTTAATTTCCCGGTACTTCAAGGAGATGAATATATACATTTAGACCGTTCATCTCAAGCAGTTCTCAATTTTGAATCAATGGGGTTAGATGCCCTAATATGTATCGGTGGTGACGGTACAATGAATGCAACCGCAGGAATGGAGAAAAAAGGTCTCCCGGTGATTGGTGTTCCAAAAACTATTGATAACGATTTGGTCGGAACTGATGTAACTTTTGGTTTTGATTCTGCTGTTGTTTCGGCAACAGAAGCAATCGATAAAATTCATACAACTGCACAATCACATCATCGCGTAATGATTGTTGAAGTCATGGGTCGATATGCCGGGTGGATTGCACTTCATTCAGGTATGGCAGGTGGTGGTGATATTATCCTGCTACCTGAAATACCTTATGATATAAACAGTGTTTGTGAAAAAATTAAAGATAGAACAGCACAAGGGAAAAATTTCTCGATTGTTGTAATCGGTGAAGGTGCCAAACCATTTGGGGGAGATATGGTTGTTGCCAAAGTTATTGAAAATTCTCCTGATAAAATCCGTCTTGGAGGTATCTCGTATCAATTAGCCGCTCAAATTGAAGGTTTAACAAATATAGAATGCAGAGTTACTGTTTTAGGACATCTTTTGCGTGGCGGTTCACCGTCTGCTTTTGATAGAATATTAGCCACCCGTTTTGGGGTTGAAGCTGTACACATGGTCGCTCGTGAAGAATTTGGACAGTTAGTTGTGCTAAAAAATAATGAAATGTCTATGGTTTCTATACAATCTGTATTTGGTAAGCAGAGACTTGTCACGCCTACTCATTCTATTGTAAAAGCTGCCCTTTCTTTGGGGATATGTCTTGGAAATCCTGACAATATGTCAATCGAAGAATATTGCAATTCGGTAGCTTCTTTAGATAATAACAACACCTAGAGTAAGAGAGTATCAGAAATATAATGAGAAAAAAAATAGATAAAAAGAAGATGAAAAAGGAATTGATTAGCTCTCCGGCATACAAAATTGCATATCACGATGATGATTTTATGGACCAAGAATACTGCCGACCTGTTCGTCTTCAGCTTGAACTGTTAAAACCTGAAAAACTTTTCCAAAAAGAAAAAATAGAATCTACTATTGTTGTTTTCGGCGGTACTCGTATTATTGAAAAAAAAGATGCTGTGGCAAATATTGATAAGATTAAGAAAAAACTTTTAAAAAGACCAAATGATTTAAAATTAAAACGAAAACTAAAAATAGCAAAATCAATTTTTGCAAAATCAGCATATTATGATGAAGCTAAAGAATTTGCTCGTCTGGTTTCGGCAGAATGTCAGATAAATGAAGGACATGAATATGTTATTGTAACCGGCGGCGGTCCCGGAATTATGGAAGCTGCCAACAGGGGAGCATATGAAATTGGTGCTAAATCTATCGGACTTAATATTACTCTTCCGATGGAGCAGGATCCAAATCCGTATATCACACCGGAGCTTTGTTTGCAGTTTCATTATTTCGCTATACGTAAAATGCATTTTCTCATGCGTTCTAAAGCACTTTTAGCATTCCCGGGGGGGTTTGGTACTTTGGATGAGTTGTTTGAAGCTCTTACCTTGATACAAACTCATAAAGTAGAACCTCTGCCTATTATATTATTTGGTGAAAAATTCTGGAGAAATATTGTAAATTTCAAAGCATTGGTTGACGAAGGAACTATTGCCGAAGAAGATTTGGACCTGTTTGTATATGCCGATAACGCCAAAGATGCTTGGGAATATATTAAGTATTTCCATCTATCTAAATAATTATTTTAGATTTACTTTTTCATGTGAATAATAAAAAGGCGAAACTGATGAGTTTCGCCTTTTACTGTATTATTTAAAAACTTATCTGGTAATAAATGAATAATTACGTTTAGAGCCTTTGGCAGCTTCAATTTGACGCAGAACTTCTTTAAAATGTGCTTTTGTCATTGAATTAATTGATGAAGAGGTTATTGCTTTTTTCGCAGCAGCTTGTAAAATATCAAGGTCATTAGCGGCAAGTGTCAGTGCATCATGTGGAAATGCTGCAGTGTTACTTAAATAGATTGCTATGATCCTATTCAAGTGGCTTAGCTGTAATTGGCGACGGAATGAATTCACATTGCTTGGTTTTGTAATCTCTGACCAGATAGAACGACGTACTTCCTGAAACATATCATACATGGTATATCTTTCAACACCATCAGCGATTCTTTCCTGATTGTTCAGTAAACGACCCAAAATATAAGGACCATACAAATTCATCAATGAATTATTTTGAATGTTTAATACAATTCTATGAATTGGATAATCAACCGTCGGGACAGAATAGACAGAGAAGAAAAAGTCAGGAAGACGTTCCGGTTGTAATTTGTTCCAAACTTTTTCAGATACATTAAAAGCATCAGCAGCAAAAATATTATCACTTAAAAATTTAACAGCCCGACGCTGTTCTGCTGCGGAAACCGGAGTAAATGGAACTGTACTTCCAGGGTCACCAACATGAGCTCTGCTGTGAATTATACCGCCTACAAAGTTTGTTGCATAGGTAACAGATTCAAAATATGAACGCCATCCGTTTTGGAATACGTTATACATCTTGCGGTAGCCATTGCCGTCAACATCAAATTTATTTATAGCATTAGACCAAAGTTCTTTTGTAAGAGCGACTCTTTGCTCACAGTAAGCAATAGGGTCAGAACCTAAATCAAACATAGAACAGTATGGGTCGATAGATTTTGAAGAGTTGCCAAACACATCTTCATCGGTTGCATAAATCAGCCCCGGTTCTGCTGTGCGAGAAGCTATCTTTTCCAGTTTTACATTTACTTCATCTTCGGTGGCATTACCAAAATCTTTATAACCGTACTCAATTACCCAGTCATCATAAGGACCCGGAGCAGACATATAAAATTCACCTTGTGGCTGCCCGAGAGGGGCAAGGTTTGGCGGAGTGTAATCCATGACCGTACCGGTGATACCATGTTTACTGGTAAAATCACGGTCTTGAATTTGATCAAGAGATCGGAAGAGCGTCGTGTAGGGAAAGAGTGTAGATCTCGGTGGTCGCCGTATCATTAAAAAAAAAAAAAAAAAATGTACAAAAAACAAATATAAAAAATATAATCTAACATCCATCCACAA
>CAJVYT010000062.1 GCA_913009765.1 uncultured candidate division Zixibacteria bacterium | reverse complement strand
GAAAGTTTGTGATGTCCGGCGGACCTGAGCTTGCATTAAAATTAGAAGATTCCGGGTATGAATGGCTTAACGAGGAAAAAACTGGAGTCTAAATATGTCTGAATCACTCAATAAACAAAATCAAGAGCTTTCAAAGCTAAATGAAGACTACGAGTCAAAGTACGGCTTTCATGATCCTGTTGATTATTTTCACAAAGGTACCAAAGGAATCAATCATGAAGTAGTTGAGATGATTTCTAAAATGAAAAAAGAGCCGAAATGGATGGCGGAAATTCGCCATGAAGCTCTTGAAGTTTTCTATAAAAAAGAAATGCCGAAATGGGGCAATGCCGAAATACTTAAAGAAATTGATTTTGATGATATTTATTATTTCATGAAACCGATTGAAGCTAAAAAAGATGATTGGGATGATGTCCCTGAATATATTAAAAAAACTTTTGATAAACTCGGTATCCCCGAAGCTGAGAAGAAATTCCTCGGTGGTGTGTCTGCTCAATACGAATCGGAAGTTGTTTATCACTCTATGCAAAAAGATTTAGAGAAAAAAGGAATTATCTTTTTGGACATGGATTCCGCTCTTCGTGAATATCCTGAAATAGTCAGAGAACATTTTGGTACGGTAATACCTTCCACAGACAATAAATTTGCTGCCTTAAACACAGCAGTATGGTCGGGTGGTTCATTTATTTATGTACCAAAGGGAATTGATGTAGGTATCCCTCTTCAAGCCTATTTTAGAATCAACGCTGAAAATATGGGACAGTTTGAGAGAACTCTCATAGTCGCAGACGAAGGTGCCAGACTTCATTATATCGAAGGATGTACTGCTCCGGTCTACTCAACCAATTCCCTCCACACAGCAGTTGTGGAATTAAAAGCTTTAGATGATGCTTATATCCGTTATACTACAATTCAAAACTGGTCGCGGAATATTTACAACTTAGTAACCAAAAGAGCATCAGCTTACAAAAACTCAACTATTGAATGGGTCGACGGCAATTTAGGTTCTCGTTTAACGATGAAATACCCATGTGTTCAGCTCTTAGGCGAAGGTGCCAAAGGTGAAATGCTTTCTGTTGCTTTTGCAGGTATTGACCAACATCAGGATGCCGGAGCAAAAATGATACATGCCGCCCCAAATACATCATCACGGATTACATCAAAATCTATTTCAAAAGATAACGGCAGAGCGACATATCGCGGAATGGTTAAAATTCACAAAAACGCTACAGGTGCAAAAGCTTCGGTTGAATGCGATGCGTTACTTATAGGAGAAAATGCCCGTTCTGACACATACCCAACAATGGAAATCGACAACGAACAAGTACGAGTTGAACATGAAGCCCGCGTATCAAAAGTTGCCGAAGAACAGCTCTTCTACCTCACTTCCCGAGGACTCACAGAAGATGAAGCTCGACTACTCATTGTAAACGGGTTCATGGAACCATTTACAAAAGCACTCCCTCTTGAGTATGCGGTTGAATTAAATCGTTTAATTGAACTTGAAATGGAAGGCTCTATAGGTTAATTATATGAAGATACAAAACCAAGATTTTATAATTCCGGAAATGACACCGGAACTCAAACGCGGTCCGAAGTGGCTGCAAGATAAACGAACTGCTTCAAAAAAAAGCTACAACAACACTCCTATCCCCCGCCGAGGACTTCATCTTTGGCGATATACTGACCCGACAAAATTTGTTGTTGATAAAGCTCAAGTTACTGATGCAGTCTTTAGAGATAATTTTGATGAAGTTATCAAATCAGAACTTGCTTTGTTCAAAGACGGTCACTCATCGGCATTTGTATTAGACAAAGCAGGTCGTGACATTGCATTTCATATTAATGACAAATTAACAGCAGATGGTATTATCATCTCAAAACTTTCCGATGCTGTTGAATCTCATTTTGACATTGTAAACAAACATTTATATGCACAGGTAAACAGCAACACCGGTAAATTTGAAGCAATGAACTCTGCCTTATGGAACGATGGGATCTTCATTTATATCCCTGACGGCAAATCTGTTGAAAAACCAATTCACTTACTTCGTGAATCCGGTTTGGATAATTCAGCACAGTTCCCCCGCCTGTTAGTTGTTGTGGGGAAGAATTCTGAAGTTACAATCATTGATGAATACTCCGGCGGTTCAGAAAAACAAAGTGACAACATGAGTCTCACAAACTCCGCCGTTGAAATCTTTGGAGATGTCGACAGCCGTACCAGATATATCTCTTTGCAAAGAAACGGTGAAGGGGCAAAAGTATATCTCTCTCATAGAGCAAAAGCAGAACAAAACGCCTCTGTATTGACAGTCCCCCTTGCCTTTGGTGCTGCTGTTTCAAAACAAAATTTTGGTGTTACTCTCAATGGTACAGGTGCTGACAGCAAAATGTACGGTCTGCTTTTTGGAGGCGGTCGCCAGCATTATGACAATCATACTTTGCATCATCACATCGCAGGCAAAACAACCTCCGATATAAACTTTAAAGTCGTTTTAAAAGATAAGGCAAACTCTGCCTACACCGGACTTATTAAAATCGAAAATGAAGCAAAAACCTGTGAGGCGTATCAGGAGAATAGAAACCTTCTTTTAACCAAAGGATGTAAAGTTGAAACTATTCCTGAGCTTGAGATCTTAAATGAAGATGTCATCTGCTCCCATGGTGCTACTATCGGACCTATCGACCCCGAAATGATTTTCTTCCTTAAGTGTCGTGGAATAAACAAAACAGAAGCAACCCGTATGATTGTCAGCGGATTTGTAGAAGCAACTTTGAAACAAGTTCCTGCGGATTTAAAAGAAAAAATATCTGAGTTTGTTACCAAAAGACTGGAAAATATTTAAATGGCAAACTTTAAAAAAATAGCTCATATAAACGATATTCCTCTTGGTAAGATGAAATCTTTTTCGCTTAATTTTGAGAATATTGTCATCTGCCATACCGAACAAGGGTTCTATGCCGTCGAGAATGTCTGCTCCCACGATTCTGCTCCAATTTCAGATGGACATATTGATTCTGATGGACATATCGTTTGTGCAAGACATGGTGCAAAATTTGACTGCAAGTCAGGTGATGTGAAAGCTCCCCCTGCTGTTGTTGGAATAGAAACGTTTGAACTAAAAATTGAAAATGATGAAATTTATATATCTATAGATTGAGAAGCACATGAATACTAAAACAACAAAAAATGATTTTGTTTTTGACGTTCAAAAAATAAAAAATGATTTCCCAATATTACAAAGAGAAATCAACGGTCATAGGTTAGTATATCTTGACTCCGGTGCCTCGACACAAAAACCTATTGCAGTAATAAATGCACATGCTGATTATTATAACAGGATAAACTCAAATATCCACCGAGGTCTGCACACTCTTGCTGAAGAAGCAACAAGTGCCTACGAAAAAACTCGGTCACATGTTGCCAAGTTCATAGGTGGAGTAAAAACTTCCGAGGTTATTTTCACTTCCGGAACTACCGAATCTATCAATTTAGTTGCCTACACATGGGGAGAAGCAAATATCTCCGAAGGTGACGAAATTGTTTTAACCGATATGGAACATCACGCCAATCTTGTCCCATGGGTCATGCTTGCTAAACGTAAAAATGCTATTATCAAACGTATCCCTATCACCGATGACGGTCGCCTTGACTTAACAGATATTGATACTATTATCACTGAAAAGACAAAAATTGTTTCAGTAACTCACATGTCAAATGTTTTAGGTACTGTGAACCCTGTTAAAGAGATTGCTCAAGTTGCTCATCAACATGGTGCTGTTATTTTAGCCGACGGAGCCCAATCGGCTCCACATATACCAATTGATGTACTCGATATGGATGTTGATTTCTTTGCTTTTTCAGCCCATAAAATGCTCGGAGCGACCGGTGTTGGTGTTCTCTATGGTAAAGAATATATTCTCGATAAAATGCCGCCGTTTAACATGGGTGGTGAAATGATTTCAGAAGTTTCATTTGACCGTATTACATGGGCTGAACTACCTCACAAATTTGAAGCCGGCACTCCAAACATTGCCGGAGTGGTTACTTTTGATACCGCCCTTACCTATTTAGAAAATATCGGCATGGACAATATTCACGCCTATGAGACAAAACTTACTGCGTATGCTATCGACAAACTGACCCAAATCAACGGCTTAAAAATTCAAGGTCCAAACAATACTCTCAATCGGGGCGGAGCAGTCTCATTTACCGATAAGGATTTACATCCACACGATATTTCTACATTTCTCGACTCCAAAGGTGTTGCTATCAGAGCCGGACATCATTGTGCTCAAACTTTGATGAAAAGAATGGGAACTATTGCCACAGCGAGAGCTTCTTTGTATATTTATAATGATGAAGCTGATATTGATGCACTACATGATGCCCTGATTGCCATGAGGAGATATTTCGGACATGAGTGAAAATTTAGATGATATGTATCGGGAAATTATTCTCGATCACTATAAAGCACCACGCGGAAAAAAACCGCTTGATAAAATAGATATAGCATCGGACGGTCACAACCCTTCATGCGGTGATGAACTGACGATGGAACTCAAAGTTGACAAACAGAATAATGTACAGGATGTACATGTCAACTGCAAAGGATGTGCCATATCGGTGGCATCGGGGTCGATGCTTGCCGAATATATCAAAGGCAAATCACTTGATGAAGTGAAAAAGATTTCTGAACAAATAAAAAAAATGCTCAAAGGTGAGGATTCAGAAATCACTGAAGATATTGGCGACCTTGATTCTCTCAAAGGTGTCAGACAGTTCCCGGTACGTATCAAATGTGCGTTACTTGCATGGGTAACTCTCATTGAGGGTGTTGACAAATTTGAACACAGTAAAAAACCGGAATCATTCACAGTTCCAACTGAAGACGAAGAGTAGGACAAAACAAAAATGGCGTTCCCAACAAAACAAGAAGTTTTAGAAGCACTCAAACCGGTTCAAGACCCCGAAATCAGAATCAGTATTGTAGACCTCGGGTTGGTCTATGATGTTTTACTTGAAGAAGAAATCGGCAAGGTCACTGTTAAGATGACTCTCACAACCCCTGCCTGTCCGTATGGCGAGATGCTGGTTTCGATGACTCACAGAGCAGTTGAAGAAATTAACGATGATGTCAAAGATGTCGAAGTCAAACTTGTTTGGTCTCCAACTTGGAACCCTGAAGAAATGTGTTCCGACTCAGCCAAAGATATCCTCGGCATCTGGTAGAAAGTAATCTGTCCATCCTGACCCTTTGACTCCGCTCGGCTAATTATCGCAGGTCAGAAGCCCTGTGATCCCACCTTAATGGCAGCATCTCATATCCTCTTTACCGAATATTTTGAACTCCTCTCCGTGCTTGTCACGGAGTCCAGAAGAATGTCGGAACCACAGGGGTTTCGACCTGCTATGCTATGCGATATTTGTCGAGTGCTGAATAAAAAACAAAAACACCCCCGACCCCTCTTAAAAAGAGGGGAAATGACAATTATAAAAACATATTTCCAAAAATGTCATTCCAACACACACATTGACATTCACAACTCGTTCCTATCTCATCCAAACTTCCCCCAATATCATGCCGTACTTGATGCGGAATCAAATCTTCTGAACTCCTCTCCGTGCTTGACACGGAGTCCAGTATAATGTCGGAACCGCAGGGGTTTCGACCTACAATACTTTTTATAAATTTCCTTAATACGGTTCTGCACTGGATTCCGTCTCCGACGGAATGGAGTAAGTAGTAATAATTAAATTATGAGATGCACATAAAAAGTTATCCACATTTATTAAAACAACTTTTTCGCCGTAAAGTCATAAATATGTTTGAGTTACAGCAAAATGGGTTCGTTTTTTGAAATAGCGTTATTTTTTTCTTTTTATAGGAATGGCAGCGTAGTTCTCTTTCAATTTTTTCATCGAGGTTGTTAAGTTGTCCATTGATGTGGGCGGTTTCGGCGAAGGCGGCACGCTGAGTACGCCAGAGACAGTTGGCAATTTTTTTGATAAGGTATTCTTGGAAAAAAGATTGTGGATTGAGTTCGGAACGAAGATCTTCAATTAGGAGATCATAGTCGATTCTATGTTCGGTTGTAGGTCCGATTGATTGTTTGGCGTTCTCTCGGTTGGCTTTGGTTTGTTTTGATAAGGTCATAATTTTCCTCTTGAAAGGTGATTTTATTAATGAAGAGGAGTTAGTTTTTTAGGGAAATATTGTAGGGAAAATGGTGATGTCATTCCCTTGGAAAAGGGAATCCAGACGAGGGGCAGACGAGGGCGTCTGCCGCCCACAAAATATCTAACTGACAGGGGCTGTCAGTTAAAATTAATTACTTTTCTCACCAATTCCGCAGTCTGTAGGTTCCTTATATATGCGAAACGAACCCATTTTGAACTGACCCTTCGACTCCGCTCAGGGTGACTCGGTGATAAGATGGAAGGTTTTATAATAAGTTATTCTACCCACCGCAAGCGGTGGAGGCACCCGAGCTCATACTGTTTTTAATGTTTGTATAATTGTGATTTCGACTCTTTTAAGAGGGGATTAAGGTCTGTTTTTTTTACTCTTATAAAAAATTTATATGACGACAATAAAATACCTACATCAAAGTATAGCCACCGTCAACAATGATAGTCTGTCCGGTAACCCATGTTGCTTTTGGACCTGCTAAAAAACAGACAACATCGCCGACTTCTTTTGCAGTACCCATCCGTTTGAAAGGAGTCCTTTCAACAACTTCTTTCAGCATTTGATCATAGTTAGGAAATGATTTCATTGCATTTGTATCAATAAAACCGCCGGAGACACAGTTGACAGTAATTTTTCTGGGAGCCAATTCGACCGCCATGTATTTGACCATATTTTCAATAGCTGCTTTTGAGACACCTATCGATGCATACCCTGGTATGTATCTGATAGAACCTAACGATGACAGAGTAATAACCCGAGAATGGTCAGGCATAATTGCAGATGCTAACTGCACCGAATTTAAAAATGCTCTGGCATTGGTGTGCATAGATAAATCCCATGACTTGTCATCAATATCAAGCATATTGGTAAACAGTCCGAGAGCAGCATTGGAAATTAAAATATCAAGTTTACCAAACCGTTCTTTGATACCTTCAAAAATAGCCGGAATCTGTTCATGGTTACCCATGTTGGCTCGATGAGCATAAGACTCAACCCCATACGCTTCAATTTCTTTAACTGTTTCGTTTGCTGCTGAACGAGAGCGAAAATAGTTTACAACAACGTGGGCACCTTTTTCAGCAAGCCCTAAAGCAATAGATTTTCCAATTCCTTTTGTTCCCCCGGAAACAAATGCTACTTTTCCTTTGAGTTCCTTCTCCATACTGCCTCAATCTCTTTTTTATATTACATTACTGCCTGATTGGGATTCAATATCCTCGGCAATTTCTTCTAATTTAATTTGGTAAAATACAGTATCAAAAATTTCTGAATATTTACCAACAATAATTTCACCAAATTTCTTTAAATCTATTTCTTTACCTATCAGATGAGAAAGTGACGACATCACATCGGATGTCAACCCGCATGGGTTAATCTGCTCAAACTCTGACAAATCTGTATTAAGATTTACAGCTACGCCGTGAAATGTAATCCATTGTTTGACAGCTACACCGAGCGATACAATTTTTTTATCACCCACCCATACCCCAGTATTAGTGCTGTCTTTACGAGCCTCTACCCCATATTCTTTAAAGGCACTTATAATACCATCTTGCAGTTTATCAATAAAGAGATGCATATCTTTACCTCGACGGGTCAAATTACAAATAAAATAAACAACCAATTGACCGGGACCATGATAGGTAACATCACCACCCCGTTCAATAGGAATAGGCTTTATTTTTACATGATTGTAATTTTCGGGATGACCGTCTTTTCCGATAGTAATAACCGGCGGGTGCTCTACTAAAATGAGAGTATCACGTGCCATACCATCTTTACGAAGTTTTACTAATTTTCTCTGCCAATCAAGTACACGCTCATAATCGACCCGACCCAAATCAAGCAGCCAACCATTAAATTTTCTATTTCCCGAAGTCATGAAAAATGTATTACCTTAATTGCAGCAACAATCTTCTGGTATCAGCTAAATATTCATGAACACGATGCAAAAATTGAACAGCTATATGTCCGTCAATTAAACGATGATCAAAAGAGAGTCCAAAGCTTGAGATATAACGCACAACGATTTCGTCATTCACAACCCATGGCTTTTTCACGATAGCATGAATACCTAAGATAGCAACCTGAGGTTGATTTATAATCGGTGTGGATGCTGTTGCACCGAACATTCCTGCATTTGTTAATGAAAACGTACCACCGGCGACATCATCGGGAAGTAACTGATTCGTACGTGCTTTATTGCCCAAATCATTGATTTCAACAGCGAGTTCGACAAGAGTCTTTTTATCGGCATCTTTGATAACAGGTACAATAAGCCCCTCTTCACGAGCAACAGCAATACCAATATTATAATAATTTTTTATAATAATTTCTTTTTCCGTCATTGAAGCATTCATTTTGGGAAATTCTTTTAATGCGGTACAGACTGCTTTTACTATAAACGGCAGATATGTAATATTGGCACCATAGGTTTGTTTGAATGATGTTTTGATTTCTTTACGATATGCTGCCAATTCTGTTAAATCAATATCTTCAAAAGTAGTAACGTGAGGTGAAGTTCGGACAGATTTAATCATGTGGTCAGAAATAACTTTGCGGATACCTTCAACCGGTTTACGAGTTTCACGAAGATTTATCGGAAGAGGTTCAAAGGTCGGGATTTCTACTTTCACAAGCGGTTCTGCCGGAGTAGAAAGTTTATTAGGTTCAGAAGTTGGAGTAGTCGCTGCTGAGACAGCCTGCATTGGAGCAGGAGGAGCAGGTATAGGACCTAAGGTATAACCCGCCGATGTTGACCGAGTTTCGACTGTGCGTAAGACATCATCGACAGTAACTCTGCCTTCTTTGCCGGTTGGGACAATAGATGAAAAGTCTAATCCATATTCACGAATCATCATACGTACTTTTGGCGACATCTTGCCTTTGCCGACATCAGCAGTTGCTTTGACAGAGACAGAAGCAGTGGTTTGTGTAGAGGCAGTTGTCGGAGCTTTTGATGCGGCAGGTGTTGATTCTTTTTCAGGTTTTGAAGCAGGAGCAGAATCTCCGGAACCGTCATCAATAACAGCAATACGAGTTCCCACCGGAACAACGTCGCCTTCTTTCACATATAGATGCGTAATAATACCTTCTGCTTCAGCAGGTATTTCGATATTTACTTTATCAGTCATCAATTCAACTAACGGTTGGTTCAATTTTATCTTGTCACCAACTTTAACTTTCCATTCGAGAATGGTTCCTTCTAAAACCGATTCACCCATCTGAGGTACTAATACATCTAATGCCATATCTAAATATTCCTTCAATAACTAAAATTTTTACAAATAATAACTTCTTAATCCAAAAAGCCTTACCGACCTAAACATAGGCAATATATATACATTTTTACCTGTTGAGTCAACATCTTTAGGTTAAAATACAATCAGCCGACGGCGAGCATTTTCTGAAGAGCTGTAAGTGCGTCGCTTTTAGTAGGTTCCGTCACTCGTATCGGCTTTATATCATCGAGATTTTCAAGTGTATAGGCAAGATCATTGAGAGTCGTTCGATACATATTGGCACAAACAGCACATGTCTCTCCGGAAAGTTCAACAATTTGTTTATCTAAAAACGTTTTAGCCATTCGATTTACCAAATTCAACTCTGTCCCGATAGCAATAGTAGAACCCGCCGGTGCATTTTGACAGTAATCTACAATAAATTTTGTGGAACCGGCAGCATCTGCTAATTTTACGACATCATGAGGGCATTCGGGGTGGACAATAACTTTGCCGTCGGGAAAATCCTGACGGAATTTTTCCACATGAGCAGGCTTAAAATTGGTATGCACATGACAGTGACCTTTCCACAAGATAACTTTAGCTTTTGCAATTTGATCTTCTGTCAGTCCGCCTCTTTCTCTTGAAAAGTCCCAAAGAATCATTTCATCAGATTTTATACCAAAATTGATTCCGGTGTTATAACCAAGATGTTCATCCGGGAAGAAAAATAATTTTTCTTTATTCTCAAAACCATATTTATACGCACCCGGGGCATTTGATGAAGTGCAAATTAATCCGCCATGTTTTCCGGTGAATGCTTTCAGACCGGCAGCAGTATTCATATATGAAATAGGCATAATTTTATCTTCACCGCCAAACTCTTCTAAATATTCCCATGCTTCCAAAACATCAGCCATTTCTGCCATATCCGCCATCGGACAGCCTGCCAGAGGATTCGGCAGAAAAACCGTTTTGGAGTCATCGGTTAAGATATCTGCAGATTCTGCCATAAAATGCACTCCGCAAAAAACAATGTACTCAACATCTTTTTGCTCAGCGGCAATTTTTGACAATCCATAAGAGTCACCAATGTGATCGCCCATTGCTACCACTTCCATTCTTTGATAATGATGAGCCAAAATTGTCAATTTTGAACCAAGTTTTTCTCGAGCTGTATTTATCCGATTGACTAACTCGTCATTGGTCGCTTCGCGGTATTCTTTGGGGAGGGAGAAATACATTTTTAAGATTCTTCCTTATTTTCCATTTGAGCTTTTTTCTTCTCACGAGAAATCTTTCGGAGAGTCATCACATGTTTATCGGTTGAATGTCCGGGGCTAACCTTTGCTTTTGGGTCAATATAGTTTTTAGCATTATTAACCGCAACAGCAACTTCACCACATCCTGTTGAAATCAATTTTAATTTGCCGTCATACGTAACAACATCACCGGCAGCAAAAACCCCGTCTATATTAGTACGCATCCGAGAGTCAACTGCAATAGAATTTTTATCAATTTCAAGCCCCCATTCCTGAATTGGACCCATATTAGTCAAAAAACCGATATTAAATATAATAGCATCAACATCCATACGCTCGGTTTCACCCGTTTGGGTCTGCACAAGGGTAACATGGCGAACCCAGTCATCTCCCTCAATCTGCTTAATTTCCCAAAATGGGAATTTCATTCTGACTGAGGACTGCATAACTTTTTCAACTGACGCTTCATGAGCGGCAAAAAAATCGTTACGGTGTATATGTGTAATAGACTCAGCAATTGGTTCAAGCATCATAGAGTAGTCAAATGCAGAATCACCACCGCCAACCACTAATATATTTTTTTTCGCAAAATCCTTAAGACGTCTGATAAAATAATAAACTCCGGCACCTTCAAGTTCTTTTACATTTGGTATATCCAGTCTTTTGGGGATATACGCTCCCATGCCTGCACAGACAACCACAGTTTTAGATAAATGTTCACCTTTTGAAGTAGTCAGTTTAATTAACCCGTCCGATTTTTTTTCTACACCAAGCACTTTTTCTTCAAGGCATATTTCATGGTCGTATTGAACAGCCTGTTCTTTGAGTCCTTTTACTAAATCTTTTGCTAAGATTTTAGGGAATCCGGCAACATCATAAATATACTTTTCGGGATAGAGAGCCATCAATCCGCCGCCTACTTCACCAAGCATATCAATTACTTTTGATTTTGTACGTCTGAGTCCGGCATAGTACATTCCATAGAGAGCAACAGGTCCGGCACCTATAAAAGTTACATCATATATATTTTTATCAGGTATAATAATACTCATAATAACATTTACTTTTTCTTTGTCCAACTGTCTTTTAATGTAACAGAACGATTAAAGACAAGTTCCCCATTTGTTGAGTATTTAGAATCTAAACAAAAATATCCATGCCGAAGAAACTGACAATTTTCACCCGTTTTGAGTTTTTTTAAAGAAGGCTCAACTTTACACTCAGTCATAATTTCTAACGATTCAGGATTTATATTTTCAATAAAGTTATCATCTTCATCCGGTGTTTCTTTTGTAAAAAGATGATTATACAAACGCACCTCAGCATCAACAGCATCATGTGTCGAAACCCAGTGCAAAGTTCCACGCACTTTTCTACCGTCAGGCGATGATCCCCCTCTTGATTCAGGGTCATAGGTACAGCGAAGTTCTACAATATTACCGTCATCATCTTTTATAGCTTCATCGCAAGTGATATAATAAGTATGTTTTAACCTGACTTCTTTACCAAGGGCAAGTCTAAAATATTTTCTATTAGGGGCAACCTCGACAAAATCAGTCTGTTCTATATATATTTCTTTAGAGAAATATACTTTTCTTGAACCGGCAGAATCATCTTCAGGATTATTCACAGCATCAAACTCTTCAATTTTACCGTCAGGATAATTTGTAATGACAACTTTTAATGGTTTGATAACTGCCATTAGTCTTTTAGATGATTTGTTTAACTCATCCCGCAACCCATGTTCTAAAAGAGCTATATCGGCAACCGTATCTCTTTTTTTAGATATACCTAATTTGTTTATAAATGTTCGTACTGCTGTTGGAGTGTAGCCCCGCCGACGCAGCCCGGAAAGTGTCGGCATACGAGGGTCATCCCATCCATCGACAATATTTTCTTCAACAAGCTGCCGAAGTTTCCGTTTACTGGTAATAGTATAATTTATATTCAAGCGGGCGAACTCTGCCTGTTGAGGGTGATGCACTTCAAGCCGGTCTAAAAACCAATCATAAAGGGGACGGTGATCTTCAAACGATAAGTCACACAACGAGTGAGTAATTTTCTCAATAGAATCAGACTGTCCATGAGCCCAGTCATAGGTCGGGTAGATACACCACTTGTCGCCGGTACGATGATGCGTTGCCCGCATAATTCGGTACATAACCGGGTCACGCATATTCATATTTCCTGATGCCATATCAATTTTTGCCCGAAGGGTTTTGGCACCGTCAGGGAAATCCCCATTTTTCATTTTATCAAACAGGTCAAGATTTTCCTCAATTGAACGGTTTCGATACGGCGATTCTTTGCCGGCTTCTGTAAGAGTACCGCGATACTCACGCATTTCCTCTGCTGAAAGGTCATCAACAAATGCAACACTTTTTTTAATAAGCAGCACTGCCCAATCATAGAGTTGGTCGAAATAATCAGATGCGTGAAAGAGTCTGTCCCCCCAGTCAAAACCAAGCCATTTAATATCACGCATAATAGCTTCGGCGTACTTGGTTTCTTCTTTGGTTGGATTGGTATCATCAAAACGAAGATTTGTCACACCGCCGTATTCTTCGGCAATACCAAATGAAATACAGATAGCTTTTGCATGACCAATATGCAGATAGCCGTTTGGTTCAGGAGGGAATCTAGTATGCACAATTTTATTAAAGCGACCGCTTTTATTATGTTGATCGATTATAGTGCGGATAAAATCTTTAGTTTCTGTTTTTGAATTATTTTCATTTTCAGTAGTCATTTTGTCAACCTTATTTTAAATCTTTTTTGGTGCATACTTCGACTCCGCTCAGTACGACAAATTACAAGCCATCATCTTTCAAATCACCCTGAGCGGACTCAAAGGGTCTTGAAATACAAGTTACAATGGGCTTAAAGGTAATAAAACTACTAAATTATTCAACTTAAATATATTATTTATTGTGTTTTGATAATATCAAGAATATCTCCAAAATCACCCATACCCCGTTCTGCATAGATAATTTTACCCTCACGGTTCATTGCATATACAGTTCTCAAAACCCCTTTACCCGTCGGTTTTTGACACTTAAATTTTGAAGTAACTTTTTCTGCGGGGTCTGATAAAATAGGAAAATTAAATCCTTTTTTAGAACAGTAATTTTGATGAGATGTTACCGAGGCAGGATTAATTCCAAAGACAACAGTATCTAACTTTTCAAATTTAGTCCGGCACTCTTCCAGAGCAGCAAGCTGTCGGTTTCAGCCGGGGGTGTTGTTTTTAGGGTAAAATACGGCAACGGCAAAACGACCTTTTATATCCTCTGATGAAAACATTTTTCCATCTGAAGAGTTTAGCTTAAACGCAGGAGCTTTAATACCTATTTTAATCATGTAGTATTCCTTATATTAATAATTAAATTATAACGAACAATACGTATTAAATTGACAAATTCGCAAGTGCTTTAAATAATTTTTCATTATCAGGTAATAGATTGAAATCGAGAGAATCAATAAACTGAATTATACCGTTTTTATCTATGAGCAGTAAGATCGGAAGAGCACACGTCTGAACTCCAGTCACACTGATATATCTCGTATGCCGTCTTCTGCTTGAAAAAAAAAAAAATAAACCAAGAAAAGTTGATAATAAACACGATTCTATGAAAGGCTCCTATCTTGGCATATCCTACTCTCTTTCACATATT
>CAJVYT010000061.1 GCA_913009765.1 uncultured candidate division Zixibacteria bacterium | reverse complement strand
ATTCCCGGTAATCAATTTCTTGATGAATTCCGTGTCTTCTGTTGTTGCAACCCTTCCTTGATATTTAACATCCAAATTCATATGCTAAACAATAGCATATGAATGATCTGGAATGCAAGAACCCTTTTTTTGAACTGTTAACTTGCGGAAAGGGGCTGAACTATTACCTATATTCTTACCATAGACTTTTTCTTTAACTCTGCGGGCTGTATCAAAAACTTCAGGCCACAATTCTTTATCATCCAAGGCTATAAGGCTTGAAACCTCAGTCGAATTTAAATTCTGAAGTTCTAAAGACTTGTCAATAATATCCCTAATGTAAATGATATCTGTAATAGTATTCTTATTCATGATATATGCTTATTTACACTAATTATAGGAAGAAGTAAAGTGACATTGTACAGCCTGCCGTACCAAACAATCAATTATTCAAGAATTGTAAATTTATAATTATGGAGGCGACGAGCGGAATCGAACCGCTGTAGGAGGTTTTGCAGACCTCTGCCTAAACCACTCGGCCACGTCGCCATTAATTACTAAAAAAGAGTGGTATATTACTCTTTTTCTATGGAATTAATCAACCTTGCTATTTTTCGTTTTATTGAAATGATGGGCTTAAACTATTGGTTGACATTGGAAGGATTCAGATCTTTTCTAATTATTTCTAAAATGTTATAAGCAACTTCCTTCTTTGAAACCAAGGGAACATGAATGCTTTCTCTATTATTAATTATAAACACCTCATTTGTGTCAGTTGTGAAACCGCTTCCGGGTTTTCCAATATCATTTGCTATTATCAGATCAAGCCCAACCTCCTTTAATCTCTTGTCAGCTCTTCCAATCAATTCCTTTGCAGACAAATTGGACTCAGCCTTAAACGCACATAAATAAATATCAGGCGATACTTTTCTTGCCTCTTCAATGATCTTGGGTGTAGGTATTAAATTAATAACGAGTTCAGCTTGTTTTGATGATATTTTCCCTTTTTCTTTGTTTATAGGGCGATAATCTGCACAGGCCGCTGCGGCAATCAATACATCATATTTTTCATTTTTGAGTTCATTAACCACCGCATCAAGCATTTCTTTGGTGGTTTCGATATTAATTACTTTGGCTTTTGTAGGGGGGAGAGCTGTACCTCTACCATATACAATAGTTACATCTGCTCCAAGAGACAAGGCTTCTTCAGCTAATGCCGTGCCCATCTTCCCGCTTGAGGGGTTGCTTAAAAACCTAACCGGATCCAAATATTCCCTTGTGGGGCCTGCTGTAATTAATATCTTGAGACCTTTCATCTCCAGCTTTTCATTGTTTGTTCTCGTATATTTCAATCATCTTTTTATCAGTTTCAATCATAGCTTCTGAAAGTTTCCCGGTATTTCGTATGGTTTTTAATGGGTCTTTATCAACAGTGCCTTGCGGAGGCATTTCTTCACTATTCAAAGCCAGTTCCGCACTCTCTATCGCCGCTCCAACTGCCCTTGATGCTTTTAAGGCGCAGCCAATATTTGCACCGTCGCAAATCATTCCGGCAATCGTTGCCGCAAAGTTATTAATTGCTGCTCCAATCTTTTTGCAGTCGCCTCCCAGATAATAAGTAATCCCGGCAACTGCACCAAAACCTGCCTTAATGGCACATCCACAAACTGCAGAAAGATATCCTGAATGTGCAGTGGCATAAATTGTAACCAAGTTAGCTAACCCCACAGCCCTGATCAGCTTCTCTTTATCTTCTTTACTTTCTTTTTCTGCCACTGCTATAATCGGCAATGTAACCATCAAACCTAGGTTGCCTGCCCCGGCACAAGTCATTACAGCTATATCATACCCGGCCATACGTGCTTCTATGGTAGCCATAGTAAAATACTTGGAATGAGCAATACTGCCATCACTTAACTTTCCTTCTTGCACCATTTTTTTGATTGTGGGAGCAAATTTCAGAGGCTTTTCCACCGCAAATTCAACAGCGGCTCTGTTCATTTGGATAGCTCCCTTGATAAGCTTTTTAGCTTCTTCAGGTATTTGTTCAGCTAAAACAAAAATTTCTTCAAGTGTAACCACTTCTCCCAATTTATTTATGTTACTATCTTCTTCTATTTCATTGTTTTCATAGAACAATTCGTCATCTCTTTTGACATATGTGATATTTGAGTGGGTGTGTTGTATCCGGCAAATAGCATTATGATTTTTTGCTTCTACGATTGCTTCAATATAGATATCATTCTCATCATACTTTGGAGCAATTTCTATCCGGTCTTCATTAATTAATTTGTCAACTGATCTTTTCTCTCCGCCAAAACTGGTAAACAGGTTCAATTCTTTGTTTGGATCGCAGAAAACCCCTTGCGCCACGGCCAATTTAATGCCGCTTAATTCTCCTGTCCCAGGAATCCCAACGTGCAAAGCATTCCTATAAACATCCCTGTCAACCTTAATTGTGATTTTTTCTATTTCTTCTGGGGATATTTTGATCTTTTTTATTTCTGATGGCTGCTTCTTCAATTTCTCTTTAACAATAATTTCTGAGGGCAATTCTCCCTTTAGGGCATTATATGCTATCGAAGTTGCCAACCCTATAACAACAGGCTCGGTGCAGCCACAAGATTCCTTTATTTGATTCTTAAATAAAGCGGAAATATCAATCATTTTATTACCTTTCATTTATGGAGAGTTTCCCCCCGCCTCATCGATAATGTTTTTTCCTTCCTCTTTTTTCCTATCAACATCCACACCAAAACAGATATACAAGTTATCCTTCACTTCATTAAGGTCAATAGAACATTGAAAATACCTAAAGAGAGTAAATAAAAGCATTAATATAGAAATAGTGATCACAAACCAAATATATGGTGAAGCAATTGATTCTATAAACCTTGGGGTGAAATTGATAAAACCAGTCTGACTAATCCATTTTGCTATACCTACTGAAATTAATATCGAAGCAAAAAAGGCTCCAATATTTATTTGAGTAGATAGTTTTTCCTCTTTTAAATTAATTTCACTTATTAATGTTGTTTTTAAACATGCCACTTCATGATACTGTCTTCTTAATATTTCTTCTATTTTTTCTTCAACTCGTTCTAGTTTTTTAGCTCCTATAATCCTGTTCTGTGTAAGCTCTAAAGGTCCATGGCACTCTTCATGCAACCTTGCTCCAATATACCGAACGCCATCTCTAGTATTTTTTATCTTTTTTTTATCGTAGCCATTGCATCTAAGCTCATATTGATAGTAGATACACCACTCTTTATGTGATTTATTATAATAATTCTTTTCAAATTCTTCAAAAATATCCTTTGGTGAATCTGCGTTCTCTTTAGTCTTCCAAAAACAGCAGACTTCTAATCTATCCTCTCTATGAGTCTTAGAACAATCACACAAATAATGAAGGTCCGCGCTAAGCTTGCCCATTTATAAATGCTCCCACTTTTCCAACATCTATTTTTTCCTTAGACTTCCTTCTCCCTTACATCCTTTGCTTTATTATATATACAGCATAACAGTTATACAATAATCCCTTCAACCACCAGCCGTCTTTTCCCAATCAAAATCATTAAATTCATTACGCTCGCTAACTATATTTTTTTGCATTAATTTAAATAGTGTTGGATAAACAAATGATGGTATCTTTTAATTCTTGCACTTCTTTTTCTAAGTTTAATATTCTTTGAGTCATATCTAAGTTTGTTATTTTTTCTTTAGCCATATTACCCTCCATTTACTGATGTATATCAGGCCTATCTATTTCTAATACTATTAATTCATTTTTTTGAAATCTCTGCCCTTACCCCGGCAAAGACCGGCCCTATTATCTTATTTTTTTTCTTATGCGCGGTCATGAAATTATAAATATAGGAAGGAATGTGCAGGTTAACCTGGGTAGGATTTCTAATCATCTTGAATTTTTTGTCATATTCTTTTTGCCCATCTTTAACAGCAGTCTCAAGTTCAGCAGCGATACCAGTCATTATAAGGTCAAGGTATGTCATGTTTGTGTTGATCCCTTTATCCACAATTTCCTTGAACTTGTCCGGAAGTTCGGGATGACCTGCAGGAAGGCCATGTATGCTGCCGTCCTCGACAATGACCGAGTTCAAAGCAGCCGTGCTGAGCATAGGTTTTCCGTCATCCCAGTTGTAAACAAAAACCCTTATCCCAGCATTTAAAAGAGAACCTTCATAGGCAAGGAACTCAACAGGCCCTGGCTTGTCTTTATTATCAAGCGCAGTCCTAATCAGCTTTTCAGCGATTGTTTTACCCTCTTCTGTGGATGGCGCTTTTTCCGGCCGCAGGCTTGCGGCGATCTCTTCATCAGTCGGAATCTCTGGCTCAAACAGCAGCGGGTATACAAAAGCACGTATATCAACCGCCTTTTCATATGCCATCGCTATCCTCTCGACACCGAACCCGAGATTAAAGACATGATGCTTAATATTGTAATTTGCAGTGGCCTTTTTGGAATAGAAACCTATATTTGCGATCTCCATATCCTGGCCGCCTATCTTTACAAAGACCTCTGTATCGGTCCCGTGCTCATAATAATTACTGGTCACCTCTTTGAGCCTGAACTCGCACTCTTCAATGCCAAGACCCTTAAGGATTTCAACCGTGATCTTTTTGCCGTCCTCAAGGGTAAGGCTATCATCCATAATAACGATCGATGCGCTTGTGCTCTCAAAGAGGTGGCTAGAATCTTCTCTCTGCTCCTTACGGAAACGCGGGCCTATTGAAAAGAGCCTGAGAGGTACGGGCCTGTGCTTCTGAGCATTTTCAAGCAGCGGAAACCAGAGCGATGTCATATGAGAACGCAGAGTCTTATTGTAAGGCTCCGGTGTCAGACCCTTGAGTCCCGGAAAGACTTCATCAATGATCCTGATCGCTATATCTTCATCAATGCCGGTGCGTCTGACCAGCTCTTCAATAAAGTCATCGCTCTCGATCTCACCCTTCTTGTAATCCCTGAATATCTGCTCAAAGGTCTCTTTTTTGTCAAAGCCGGGGACAAGCGCTTTTATCTGCTCAATCGCTGACTGACTGATCCCGATGTCAGGCCTTGGAAGCCCTGCCAGATAAAATACCCTGTCCAATATAAGCGGGGCCTCAGGTCCGTACTGCTTATAAATCTCCGTATCCTGAATAATTGAAGGGTTAACGATCTCGTCAAAGCCAAGGTTTAGGAAAATCTCACGGAAACGCTGGTTCAAGCTTGCAACAGGATGCGCTTTGCCCGGAGACTTCTTTGCCCTCTCCTTTACCACACTAAAAGACGTGATCTCTCTAAGTGATTCGCTGCGGGGGTGCCCCTTGCACTTAATATCAAACGCCTTGTACCATCCAAAAGGTGCTGCTGTTACGTTAACCTGCGACAGAGCCTCTTTGAGTTTCTTCAGAACCTCAATAGCTTGAAGAGGAGTGGAGAGATTACTTGACAGATGAGTATACGGATACAGAACTACCCTTTCTGCTTTTAGCTCTTCGCAGAGTTTATTGATCTCTGCTTTTGCATTGTTAACGATCTCTACGGCATTATCAGCATCGCCCTTCTCAACAGCGGTAAAAACAACGAGGCAATCCGATACAGAGGCGCTTTCGTCTTCTGTGCCTGTAGATGGTGTGTGTGGGGCCCTCTCGGTTGCCCTAAATGAAAAACTATCCGCATGAATCAAGAGAAGCCGCATTAATTATTCTCCATTGAATCACTTATTGCGTTCTCAAGTCTCTCTTGAGAAGGAACGCCGGATATGTGTACTTTGCCGTTTATGACAATATACGGTACGCCTTTAATATTATATGCCTTGCTTCTCTCCATGCCATCGTCAGCGAGGATATTTATCTCTTCATAAGAAACGTCTTTTGTCTCAATAACCTCACGGGCAATATTCTTTGCCTCCGGGCAGGTAGGACATAGTGGGGAATAAAAGAGTTCTATAACAGGTTTTTCCATATATTTCTCAATCAGTAGTTTATCTTAATACTTTAACTTCCCAATCTTATTTTTTGTATCTTCAAGATCCTTCTTGGCTTTATCATATTCCGTTACATCCTCGGAAGGAACATTGTCTTTTGTATGAGCAGCCCTTTTCTCTTCAATCACTTCTATTTCTTTTTCAAGAGTTTCCTTTTTCCCCTTCTGTTCTGCCAGTTTATCTATTCTCTTTTTATTGCCATGTTTTACAATGTCGGAAAAAGATTCCAGGAACTTTCCTATTTCATCGTCCGTCATATCATATATCGACAGCTTTATGTTTTTTGTCTTTCCCGCGTGTATTCCGACAATCCTGCGCTTTTTCAGCTCATTGAAAAGGAAGTATCCCTTTTTGCTGTGTGCTTCAGCAATCGCGTCCATAAAAGGGGTTTCAAACTCCAGGAGATGATGCTCATGAGGCCGCTGCCCCAGCATCATAACATCCTGAAAGTTCTCCATCTCACTGATAAAGCTGTTGATCTTTTCCTTCTGCTCATTCCACCTTGATACCCTCTCCTTAACATATGGAAAAGAGAACATACTGCTGATAAGGGGCAGTCCTCCGATACTGCAGCCGAAAATATTGGGTATTTTTTTGCCAAAAACCCTGCCGGACCAATCGGGCCTGTCCTGTGACATGGCAAAGACCGTCTTCTGCCAAACGAAGTTCGTCACAAGAAAACCCAGAGGCGCGATGCTTGCCATTGATTTATGGGCAGATACCGTCAGGAAATCCGCCTTCATCTCCCGCATATTTATGGGCAGTACCCCTGCAGTATAAGCCGCATTAATCATATAAGGGACTTCATGCCGGCTGCAAATCTCGCCAATTTCCTTTATGGGCGCGATATTTCCATGATATGGATCCGCATGGGTCACAACGACAAGTGCAGGGAGTTTGCCTGTCTTTTCCTTGACAGCCTCTATTTTCTCATCGTAATGCTCCGGATCCAGAAGGTATTCAGGGTAACCGGAATTCGGTACTTCAGTCACCTCAAGGCTATTCATCTCTGCAGCTATATTGGTGCTGTAGTGGCTTAAGGAATCGGTCACTATCATATTGGCAAATTCGCCACTCTTAACCTGGTCTGTTACAGCCTTCATTACACTGAACTGCGCTGCTCGGCATCCAAACGTATGCTCTGCTGAGTCTCCTCCAAAGAATTCAGCCACATTTTGCAAAAATTCTTTAATTGGCGGATTATCGAGAAAAGAAGAACGGCCCGGCGTACATGTGGTGCAGTTGATATAACCTACATCCATCCAGTTCTGTAACTTGAGCCTGATTTCCGGAGGTATTATGCCTCCTCTCATTAGAGGGCTTACTACCAGAAAATCCTTGTATTCATTGTCGCCTGACGCTAAAAATTTTTCGTATTTGGTCATCTTAGCCATTATCCAACCCCATTGCCTTTTCAGTAAGCAGTGTCAATGCCTCTTTCAGATTTTCCGAGGAATAAAGACTTATCCCTACTGTCTTGGGGTTCAGGATTGCATAGACATCTGTCCAATCCCCTCTCTTCTTTGTTTTGAAAGGCTCTTCAACTTTTGTCTTTAACTCTCCCTTGACCGGGAGATATATGGTTATCAGGTTAAACCTGCCCTCAGAATCTTTGTTCAGGTAGATCTTGACGTTCTGTCCCCTGATCCTGCCTGAAAAGTAATCCGAATATTTCTTGAATCCTATCTCCTCAAAACTTCTTATTATGTCTGCCGGTATATCCGATACCTGACAGCCACAGAGGGCACCTCCGGATTTTGTGAGCGACTTTATTTTTTCAGCAAGGTCAATCATTATGGAGTAAGGCATGCCGACAACCATATCATTTTTTGCAAACCCGCCGAACATACGTGCCCCGTTGCATAACATGCTTATGTTCGGCTTCTGGTCCAGATACACCTTTGCTACTGCTTCCCCGCAGATAGCCAGCTCACCCTTAAATTCAGCCGAGATCCCCACAAGTAAAATGGAGAGGTTCATAGCCTGGTCTGCGTTGACCAAAAAAAGAACCACGTCAGCATCGTCAATAGGACCGATACGGACTGCCTTGAACTTTTCTTTAATGCTCGGCTCTATATGGGCGTATTTTGACTGCCTCAGACCCATGACAAGTTCACCTGTCGGGCAGTCAAGGTCATCTTCTTTAATAACATAGGTATTTCCACTCAATATCTGGGGATTGAAAGGGCAGAATCGCGCGGATTTTGGCAGGCTCTCCCCCTGGATATCCTCGTGGAAAAACTTGATTCCGACAAGGTTATGCTTCATTCCCAGATAAGACCTTATAATTTCTTCCACATTGTTTTTCATTTTATTACTTTTTTCCGAAACAAACTGTACTTTAAATATGCTTTATAATAAAGATTGGGCTTAGAGTATACTATGTTTTAATTTTATGAGTCAATAATACGTTATATAATACCATAATTTATAATAAATACAAAAAATGCCCATCAAGAAAATGTTGCAGTGGAAAATTTCAAGAAGAACACTTTATCAAAACAAATTAGGGGGTTACTTCTCAAAGATTTTGGCTTTGATGTGATAGATACCTCGACTGATCCTTCGGTGCGAAGCCTGAGACTTTAAAAAAGAAAGCCGTGCGAATGAAAACAATAAATTCTGCCCCTATCCTAGCTGGCTATGTCTATTCGTCCTTGGAAGCTCGATTATGTAGAGATGCAGGGAAGTTACTATCAATACGCATTGAAACGAGTCTGAAGTGTGACTTGAATTGTATCTACTGTTGTAATACTAGTGGAGCAGTCTCAAAAAATGGACCTAGTTTAGAAACACTAAAAGACATTGTAAGCCAAGCATCAGAGCTGGGAGCGCGTTCTGTTATCATTATCGGTGGAGGTGAGCCGACTATTTATGAGGGTTTTCAAACTTTAGTACAGTATGTTTCGCAGATTGGATTAATTCCAGTTGTATTTACAAATGCTCAGAATATGTCTAAAGGATTAGCGGCGTTTTTATATGAAATAGGGGCCAGTGTAATTGTCAAAATGGATTCATTAAATCCAGCAACACAAGATACTCTTGCGGGAAAGGATGGTGTTGCTTTGAACATTATTTCGGCAATAGAGATTTTAGGTAACATTGGTTTTCTAGAGCAGGGCACCTCTTTACGCGCTGGCGCTTCAATGGTTGCTACCAAACTTAACATAGATGATATTCCTCACGTTTGGGAATACTGTAGGGAAAACCACTTATTTCCTAACCTAGAGATGCTTATTCCAAACGGACGTGCTGGTATAAACCTTCTTCCAAATCTTGAAGACTACCAACATTTGAAGATGCAACTCCTAAGACTAGACATTGATAAATACGGCATATCCTACTTGCCGTATACCCCTTTGCTTTCAGTAGGATGTTTCCAATGTATGTACAATGTCTATATTGACGTGAATGGTTGGGCTCGGCCTTGTTCCTCCATGCATATCCGCATAGCAAATATCAAGGACATGAGTCTTAATGAGATTCTTAAGACAGAATTTTTTGTGCGATCGCGATATATTGAAGAGTATTTGACTGGCAGTTGTTCACAATGCGAGTATGGGCACATTTGTGTTGGTTGTCGAGGCCTATCATTTACGATGGCCAAGGCTAAGGGGCTATCTGATTTGGATGCTTTGGTAAGTTCTGACCCTAGTTGTTGGAAGTATTTTGTTGATGAGGGCTAGCTATGAAGAATATACTTGTTGCTGATTCCTGCGCTGGTGGAATGTGTGTGGTGCGTGAGATTATGGATTGCACCACCAATTTCAGGTTGATGTATCTTGCGGATGGTGAACGAAACCCCTTCGGTCTTAGAAACCGTGCCCAAATACAGGAAACCGTGGAAGAGTGGCTCAGATACTTTGCAGGACCAGATATGCAACTTGATGCACTGGTAATTGCATGCAACACGGCTGCTGCGGCTGTGGAACCCATACGCCGCGAACTCTCCTTGAAATGGCAAACTCCATTTACAACAATGTTTGACGGACTGATTATGTGCATTGAAGAAAATGCACCTGTAATCAATGGGCACGCAATCTCACTTTTTGGAACCCAATTTACTATTGAATCAGGCGAGTACGAACGTGCGCTTTTGGAGGGGGGTGCTTCCGAAGTTTATCACATAGTTGGCACTAAGACCGAGAGGCTTGTAGCGTACGGACTATGGGATAATGCATTTGAAGTAGAAGCGGCTCGCAATGAAATACTAGGTCAACTAGACCCAAATGCAGAAATAGTGGTGCTTGGCTGCACTTGCTTCTCTATTATTAAGCCGATGCTTAGAAATATTTTCGGTCATCATGCTATATTTCTTGACCCTAGCGAATATGTTGCACAGACTCTAATTTCATCCGCTAGAATGCCTGAAACAAAAGCAACTAGCCAATCACAATTACGTGTGTATGCTTCGGGGGATTTGCATGTGTGGTCTCCCGAGATAAACATTATTGCAGAAAAATTGTTGGGGAGGCGCTTTGAAGTAGAGCGTATTATGCTTAGATGAAAATAAATCTCGGTTATTCGTGGAATGCAATGATGCGAAAGGCAGAGAAATTGGCAATATGGTTTGCAGTCCCACCTCTTCTTTGGCCAAAATGGACATGTTATCAGACCCGGCGGTTCATAGATGTATATTGGCCTAAATTTTGCGGAGAACGCAAAAGGAAGACTATCTTTCGCTGTATATGTGAGATGGCAATATTGTTAGCAAAGTGGCGATGCATACCATTTCACTATTTTCGTCATGTGCTCTACTCGAGACATGTCTCATATGAAAATGTACTACAATACATCCCAGAGACTGTTTTTTACTACAGAATCTTACCGCGATGGCGCTTAGATTCATACCAATTAGACGATAAAATAGTATTTGCTGCGATAGCAAGTAGTGCAGGGCTACCACTGCCAAAAACTATCTTTATTATTCGTAATGAGAGGATTATCACAGACTGCGGTATTATTGTCGCTGATGAAACTCAACTCTATAACGTACTCGCAGAAATTACAACAGAAAAAGTATATTTTAAACCAGCGATGTGCGGAAGCGGCGGACAAGGAATTCTAGTATTCCGACGATTGAAGAAGCATTTCTATTATGGAACAAACAAGCTCACGCTTTCCCTATTACATGAACTAGCTGGGGCAGATTGGATAGTTCAGGAGGAGGTCGAACAAACACATCAGCTTGAACGAATATTTCCTGGTTCAATAAACACTTTTAAAATCACCACAATACTTCGGAATAAGTCGCCACAGTTAATTCGTTGTGTCGTACGATTTGGGCGAAGTGAGTGCGAGGTAGATAATTTACATGCGGGAGGTCTTCTTGTCAATGTTGATATATCGTCCGGCCAATTATCAACGCGTGCCATAGATGTAGAACTTACTGAGTATTTTGAACATCCCGAAACGGGCGCAATCTTTGGTAATGAGAAATTTGCAATAGATCCAATACTCGACTTAGCATGCAGTGCCGCAATGACTTTTCCATTAATTTCTGTTGCTGGTTGGGATATTGCACTTTCTGATAAAGGCCCTGTACTTATAGAAGGAAATAGTAGTCCCGATATCGGGTCTGTTCAACGATTTGGCGGAGTTGCTAATTATTTTAAGTAAGGAACTGAAGACGAAATGTTTGTTGCTTTGATATCAGATAAAGAAACTGAACTGCCTAATTCGTCTTCTTTTAAAGTTCTTCATCGGCGTCCTTTTGTGTTGGTTATGTGCAATAATTTAACAGAGAGACAAACGTACCACAGCCACACAATCCCTGCGAACCTTCATCCTGACTTATCTACACCACTATGGGAATATACGAATCGAAGTTTTCGAGTTGTGCGTGATATCTCTTCGGGATGCCCAATTTACTGGGTATCAACACCTATCCGCGTTTTAGTTAGTGATAGTATGCACGGTCTTCGCAAACTTGGCATTCATTTAGAGGTGCTGCCGGCGTTTCTTCAAGAATTTCTGACATATGGTTATATTTTCCCGCCTCATACTTTATTGCGAGATGTCAAGCAGTTATTCCCTGGACAATGTTTGTCAGTGACATGGAATCAAACGGACAGATTCCAAGTTACTACAAGCAATCCTGTGGATATTTTTTTAAGAGAGTTTGGAGGAAGGCAGCATGAGAAGAATATTCCCAATTTAATTGATGATGTGTTGGATCAGATCGAAATTCCATACGACGAACCAGGAGTTTTACTGAGCGGTGGTTTGGACTCAACCTTGATTTTTCATTGTGCAAAAAAAAGTGGCCCAATATCCAAAGCTATTCTGCAAGTTACTGGGTTGACACATGTTATGACAAGGAAAAGGAGTACTCTGAGACTTGTGCTTCCTATTATAAAGCGAATCACCATCATTTCAAACCAAAACCTATTGTATTCTTTGAAAATGTTATCGAGGCAATAAATGCAACAGGGCTGCCACTGTTACGTATGCAAACAGCCCTCTTGAGAAGTCTGACAAATATTATCCCTGTAAATTGCAATAACATCCTGTGTGGACAGGGGGCAGATGCTGTATTTGGACTATCCTATCAAATGGAGTTTCTCTCTGGCATCAGGCCTGATATCCTTCATACTGGTCCTGGACACAACTTTTTATTGGATTATTTAGGAGTAGATTTATGTGCTGTACAGGCTCATCGAAAAGAGTTTATTGAGAGTCTTAATGTGAAATTAGCCTTGATTGATGTAATATCTTGTTTTGACATTGCTGGTGGAATGGCAGCGACACAATCAGAATGGACACAAGTATTAGCTCGTCAAGGCCATCATCTTATCTATCCATATTTATCCCGAGATCTTCGTGTCTACACGATAGGCTCTGACGCCAATAAGAAGTTCTTAGAGACCAAATATATCCTTCGGCAAGCAGCAAGGAAAATGGGAATTCCAGAGTGGATAATAACTAGAAGCAAAGCGAGTTTTGGGCCAACTTGTTCAGATTGGGAAGAGTATTTATTGCCACTATTCTCTATCTTACCAAATACATTTAAAGAAGAGGTTGTGAGAGCTGCTTCACAAAATCACGATGCTCGTTATATACTGTGGAATATGCTGACGTATACTATTTGGAGAGAGTTGTTTATTGAGGAACGTAATCCTGTAGCTATACTTAGAGATGTACAATCTATATATAGGAGGACACCTTAATGAAAACACTTAATATTATGTCAGAGGTGGAGAAACTAATTGAACCGTTTTTACATATGCTGTGTGCAAAATCGTATGTCCAAGGTGTTGTTCTGCTCGGCGGGCTCGGAACTAGGCAATTTATGGACAAGTTCTCAGATATTGATATAGCTGTGTTTACATTGAGAGAAGATGCAACGCATTTTCCATTGCCTTTTGAGTTTCATTACAGAGTTAATGAGAGAGTATTAGAGTTTAACATCCACCAATTAATAATCGAGGATGAGGAGGTGACAGCGAAGTGGGGGCACGGTAAAGTTGAGGCATATAGTAGAAGTAGAATTCTTTACGACCCTACTGGAAAAATTCTACGCTTAATTGAGGGGAAAACAGTTTTTGACAAAGATGAAGCATTTCAGCGACTCCTGTGGATAGCACACCAATATCAATGGCGCGGCCAAATTCACTCTCTTAGGGCTTATCAGCGGGGCCATCCGGAGGCAGCGCATGATTTGCTGAACCAATGTGCTGAGCTGCTGTTAGAAGCGGTCTTTCTTTTACTCAATTCATACCCGCCACACCGTAAATGGGGTTTGGTATATCTGAAGGGTATGGAGTCACCTTTCGGAGATTTGCATAATTCATTCATGAATGCATTACTTGTTAAAGGATTTGAATTATGCGAAATACAAAGACGAATACAAGTACTAAATCATATATTCTCGGTTGTTATGACAGAGGTAAGACAGCGATATCCAGATATTCCCGAAGATGTATACACCTATTACTACCGAAAATATGTCCAATTGAATAAACGAACAACTGTTGATGACATTCTCATAGAATGTCAGAATGAGTTAACAGAAAATGAACTTTCTGATTTGAAGGGCATCCTTTGTTTTAACTTAATTGAATCTTCAACTGAGCTAACACGCTTAATTTCTGTAGGACTAGCTACCAATATAACCTTAAAAGAAAAACTTCTACGCTTTTTACATAGTCGTGCTGACAATTAAAACTGGACTTCCCCCGGTTTTGTAGACACATCGTCTGCATCTTGACGGGCTATTACATCACCATTCGACAACTTAAATCCGATATTTAAAAGTGAAGCAATATTCCCCAGTCTATTATCCAATAGATAATATATGATTCGCTTATCATAAGGGGTTAACAATAAATAACATTTACTTTTAAGGCAAATAATGGTATCCTTAATTTTAATGAAAACAACGAAACAAAGTACTGCAGACCCATTATTTTTCAAGGTGTTGTCCACATTAAATGAGTCCC
>CAJVYT010000060.1 GCA_913009765.1 uncultured candidate division Zixibacteria bacterium | reverse complement strand
TTTTTTCAAGCAGAAGACGGCATACGAGTTATATCAGTGTGACTGGAGTTCAGACGTGTGCTCTTCCGATCTGAGGTGAACTAAAATAAATTGGACGTTTCCATTTATTTTCTAAAACAATTTCATCCATCATCATATCCTGAACTTTTACTACCCGACCGCCATACATACTCGGAGTCAAGTATGTTCTTCGCTTGCGAGGTCTATCTAAAAATGGTTCTTTTGGTGCGGAAATCATAACACCGTCACCACGATCTTTTTCATACCATAATATCTGCTCATCAGTCAAAGAAATAGGAACATTGTATCGGTTTTTCATTTGCTCGGTATACCAATCTGTATTTAAAAGTGACAGATTGATAACCACAACATCTTTTCTATAATTGTATGTCTCCTGTAAGCACCAGAGTGGAAAAGTATCGTTATCCCCCGAAGTAAATAAAATCGCATTAGGTTTACAGGTATCTAATAAATTTTTTGCATAAATATATGGAATTCTATTTTGTGAACGGTCGTTTGTGTGATAGTTGTGTGCCAAAGATACAACTGGTAAAAAGACTAATACAGATGCGGCATACACCACCATCTTCATTTTAGACTCACCATGAGACATAAACTTCTCTTTAAGCATAAGCAGCACCGCAGAAATACCAATACCCATAGCAATACCAAAAAAGACAAATGCCGGAGTAAAGAAATAGTCACGATTCCTCACCTCCAAATAAGCATCGCCGGTTGCGGGATTGTACATTGTCCCATCGGCAAAATTCATATACAGCACAAGTCCAAGTGAACAGAGTAAGAAGAGTGTGAAAAATGGCAGTCCTATTTCAAGTCGTTTGCGAATTGCGACTACAAAACCTATAATACCAAGAGCTAAGAACGGGATAAAATTATTTCCGCCTTTAGAATACTGGTCTTCAAAGTATGACCAAAATCCCATGTGTGGATGTCGTCCAAGTTGGTTTCCCCAAGTACCCCGACGGTTAAACA
The DNA here is from genome assembly GCA_913009765.1 of uncultured candidate division Zixibacteria bacterium. The sequence continues at coordinate 13,495 of CAJVYT010000060.1, read as the reverse complement.
TACGGTCGATCATAGATATCTGCCCATACTGTTTACGGTCTAAGAAATTTACAAAAGTTGACCAGCCACGGGACGGATTATTTTCATCTATTCGAGGATTCATTTCAGAGCGAATTGGTATATACAGATGTACCGATACCCCGACAAGTGCTATCAATACAATTACAACAGCATTTTTCCATTGAAGATTCCATTTATTTTTCTCTGATAAATATCCCAAAAGAAGAAGTAGAGCAATCGTAATAGGAAAAGCTTTGAAATACAGGTCAAATGACATCATAACGGTAGAAACCGAAACTATCGCAATAAATACTGCCCAATTTACTTTTTTATAAACGAGTGCACCGACAACTAACGCTAATATGACGCTGACAAATTTAAACATTGTTCCTGCTGATGCTGCATTTGACATTTGAGAGAAGAAAATAATTAATAACAGTTCCGCTATAAAAAATCCGCACACAACCAACCAGTCACGCTTGGAAGCATCTTTTTTTAAGAGAAAGAAAATAGCACAAACCGGTACAACCAAAAACACGGTCATATGGACTCCGACACCAAGCAGAGCCGCATAAAATGCAAATATCATGATTTTGGCAGCTCTTGCTGTCCCTCTATTTTCATAATAGATTAAAGCAAGCCAAACAAGCATTACTGTTATGGCTAACGCCATACCATATACTTCTGCCTCAACCGAGTTACCCCAGTTTGTCTGAGAAAATGCTACAAAAAATGCTCCGGCAATACCACCTATATAGGCTATATATGAGTTCAAAGAAGACTTTTTATCCTTATCGAAAAAGTATCTGACAATCCGTACAGTAAGCAAATAGCTGAATAAAGCAGTAAAAGCGGAGAAAATGACAGATAAGTAGTTTATACGCAAGGAAATATCTTCAACAAACGGAATGAGAGACATTATTCGACCAATTAGCACAAACAATGGAGTTCCCGGAGGATGTGGAATTCCCAAAATATATGAAGAAGCAACAAATTCACCGCAATCCCAAAACGAAAATGTCGGCTGTACCGTTAAAGCATAAACAATAAATGCTATGACATACACACCAAAAGCAATATAGGCATTGGTTTTGTCAAAGGTATTTTCAGATGTATTCATTAATAATATTTCTCCTTACTAAAGCGATTACTCATTTATACCGACTTAAATATAAAAGACTCAAAATTATTTGAAATTGAAGAGAAAATATAATACATCTTGCATAAATCACAACGTTTTTATTTTCTCTAAAAACATAAATCGTTGAGGTGTCAAATGTTTCTATGGTGTGGCGTTTTATTTACACTCGGAATTTTAGCCTTTTTAGATTCTATATTTAATATGGGTGAGATTTTTCGAAGCGTGAATTCTGTCCTTTTCATGCTTATCTCTATGGCTCTTTTAATACGGACTACAACCAAAATGAAAGAGAAGAAATTAGAAAATTCAGAAGAGAGAATTTTCAAATTAGAGCAACAGGTAAAAAATCTCGAAATATCTAAAAAGAAAATTAATCAGTATTAGGAATTCTTATTTGATTGTTTTTCTGAAACAGTTCTTAAAATTTTACGAACTTTTGAAATAAATGGATAGTTCGGAAACTCTTTAAGCAGACGACGGTATATTTTGTATGCCTCATCTGCTTTTTTACTTTGTACCCGCAATATATCGGCTTTTTCTTTGAGAGAATACGGGAAATAATATGAATCAGAAAAGTTTTCTTCCATCTGATTTATATATTCTAATGCTTTCAGCGAATCATTTTGAGACAATAAAATCTCAGATATTTTAAAAAGTGCAAAATCAGCAAGCACTTTTGATTGATTCCGGGCAATTTTATCAAAAACAATAACCTGTGAATCATACTTATTCTGAATTTCATATAACAGTGCCGATGCATAGTCTTTGAGAACCAATGGTGCCTCAGAGCCGGTTTGAATGATTTTAAGCAGACTTAAAGCATCATTGACATAAAAACCGGTTGGATAATTTATAAGAAGTTTGGACAGTAACGTTTTACATAAGTCAATGTTGTTTTCTAAAAATAATGTTTGGGCAAGTTGAAAATATATTTTCTCTTTTATATCAACATGAAAACGCTTTGACTCATAGGATAAATAAATTGCCTTTGCCTTAGCAATATCTCCTTTCTGTACATAACAATACGGAATCTCCACCAAAGCATTCATATAACTCATACCTAATTTATAGTTCGTTGTCAGAGAATCAAAATATATAAGTGCTGTATCTATCTCACCCAAATAGTCTTGATAAACTTTTGCTTGATAATACAGTACATCGGCTTTTTCACGTTCTGATTTTGTTGTTTCAAAAATCATACTATATGTTTGCAATGACTTATCGTACTCCCCCTTGTGGGTATAGGCATCTGCCATAAGAAATCTTGCTCGGTTACGAATAGCAGGTTGTTCATATTGGGATAGCAGATAATTACCCATGCGAATAGATTCATCATATAGCTTTTCTCTTTTACACGTCTGCATATAAGAAATAAGAGAGTTTCCATTCTTTTCAGAGAGAGAGTCGCGAAGTTTTGTAAATGCAAATGATTTATCAAGTTGTCCAGTGCGGATATAATGCATAGAAAGAATTTTCACCGCTCGTATGTTAAAATCTTTTTGTGACCGCTTCAGAAGATACTTTTCAGTGATTGGTGCGGAATCTTCAAAAAGCAAAAGCCCAACAATCTCTTTCTCAACATTATTCCCTATACGGGAAGTGTCCGCCAGAAGCGGGTAGTATTCATCTAATGCTTTTTTATATTCTTTTTTCTGTTTATAAATTTTACCCATCTGCTCACCTAAAAGATTGCTGTCAGATGTTTTTTTACGCCACACAATAATATATTTCTCAGCCTCTGACTCTAATTTATTATTGAGCATACTTTGAATAACCAACTGATACCGCACTCTATTAATACCATCAATAAGCGAGACTGCTTTTTTATAATGCTTCATTGCTTCATCTGTTTTACCCTGCTGAGCCGCAAGTTCGGCAAGTGACAGCCGAAAACCGATATTTGATGGGCTGGATTCAATTTGTTTTTTAATCAACTCTTCTAATTTAAAATTAAGTTTAAGCTGGGAATAACATTGTTTTAAAAGATTGAGAACTATCGGATTTGTTTGCTCTGTTTCATAGAGAACTTCTAAAAATCTTACAGCACCCTCATAATTTCTTTCAGAAATAAGCTTTCTGGCAAACATAATTTTCTTGCGAAGAACTTGGTCAACTTCTTGTACCTGTACTACCCGTTTTTGAATAGGCTCAACAAAATTTTCCTTTTCAACAGCAGACAGAGGCTGCCAAAGAAAAATAAGAGTTATGAGTGAAAGCAGAAAACTAATTTTCATATAATACTACTGACCTGATTTCAATTTTTGTGACGCTTCAATTTTTAAGAGTGCTTTAAAATATGCTTTTATTTGTTCTTCATATTGTTTGGGGTAATCATCTCCCAAATATTTTTGCAGACGGTCTTCTAATTTCAGATTATCATCTAAAATATCTGATGACAGCTCCGGCGGAATATACATAAGAGTTGAAAGTGCTGTTTTGGATTGTCTTTGTTCGGAAAAATCTTTTTTATACAAAGACCGTGATGCTTCAAGCATCCGTGAAAATATTTTTAACTGACGTTGTGTAATATCGGGACCTGTTTCACCGTTAGCTAAAGACTCTTCTACTTTTTTCATTTCTTGAGCAATATCATCAAGTCTGCCTAAAATCTGACGAGACCCGCCAAACTCTTGAGCCAACTCTTCAACCGATTTCCTAATTGCAGATTGTTCGGCAGCAAGACGAGATAGTGCTTCTCGTCCGTTTTTACCAGATTTTGGATTTTGACCGTTCGGGTTATCGCACTGACCTTGAGTCTTTTTATTTAATTTATTTTGCTTTTCTGAGAGCGACTGCATATTCCCTGTATTTTTATTACAGCTTCCCCCTTTATTACACTGCTTTTGCTTTTCCATAGACTCCATTAAACGAAGTGATGCTTTATTTAAATTTGTCATAGCTCTCCGCTGGTCTTGCATACCTTGACTACGTTTTTTATCATCAAACTGTTTCATGGCAAATTCCATCTGTGAAAAACTATCTTCCAAAAGTTTACTTATTTCAGAAGCAACAAATGGAGATTCTTTTGCCAGTTCAGAGATTCTATTTTTAAGACCACTGCATGAAAACAACAACTCCTGTTGTTTTTCGGCAACATCTCGCATCATAAGTGTTTGCGTCTGCATACCGGCTGCTTCGATAAAGAGTTCTTCCTGCTTTTTTGAAAGATAGTTAGCATCGTCAATCGCAGCAGAAAATTCTTTTTTTATTTTCTCTTTGTCTCCGCCTTTCATCGCCATCATTTGCTTTTGCATTTCATCAAGCATTTTCATCAATTTTGAATGAGCTTTTTTCCCTTGGTCAAAAGCATTATTTTTTTTCTTTGAGTCCATAGACTCCTGCATCTTCTGCATATCTTTGTCGGCATCGGTTTTTTTAAGAGCTTCAGAGAACTTTTTTAATTCCTCTGAATTCTGCATCTTGGCATCTTCAGATATTTTTTGAAGATCCTTTAATTCTTCTTTCAAATTTTTCAGTTCTTTTTGAATATCTTTTTCCTGCTTAGACAATTTGGGAAGCTGTGATTTTTCTGACTCTTTCGTTTTTTTATTCATTTCTTCTTGTTTGCGAGTCAGTTCTTCAGTTTTTCTAATCATCGCTTCCATTTTTTGTTCAAGCTGCATCTTTTTCAAAAGTGCCATAGTGCGTTCAAGACGTTTGAGAAGTTCTTCTTGAGACATTTTAAAATCTTTTAAAGCTTTCTCAAGCTTCTGCTTGTCCATCTTTTTGAGAGCTTCCATCATTTCCTGCTGAGCTTTTTTCATCTCGGGGGTGGCAATTTCTTGATAAAGTTTTTGAATCTGAGCCATTTTTTCAAGCACTTCACGACTCATCAATGATTTATCATTGAGATCATCTACCGCTTTGTTCATTTGCTCGGCTGCTTTTTCAATCTCTTTGACCATCTCGGCATTTTTTTTAGTAATTGACTCAAGCTCTTTTTGATTTTGCCAATTAGCTTTATCAGGTGACTTTGAATCAGCCTTTATTTTGCGGCTGACATTCTCAAGACGTTTGGCAAGGTCCCTGCCGGTTTTTAAAATCTTTTGGGTCTCGTCAATACGTTTTACGTTTGATTTTTCTGTTTGGGAGATAATTTCCTCAAGTGATGGAAGACGGGCGATATACTGACGGGATTTTGAAATCTTTGGACCGGAAATAATATCATTATCAGCAACCTCAAAAGAATAAATAACATAGTCCCCCGGAAAAAGATTCAACTGGTCAATATCCCAATTGAATTCAACTTCTCCTTCGGTTTTTATCTTTTCTGAAAAATGCAGGACTGCAACATTCTCATCAGACATCTGACCTTTGTGTACTAAAGAATATTTCATTACCAAAGAGCTGAACCCGTAGTCATCAAAAATATGCAGCTTAAGCGGAAGCATCATCTGGTCTGACAGGTTGACATCAAACCCGGGACGGATAACATCGACCGACGGAAATTCATCAGGAATAGCAGTAATATAATATTCTATCGGGTCGGGGTTCTTTTCCCCAAGATGGTCTGTCAAACGAATATGATAGGATTGTGATTTATCAACTTTTAAAGAAACTTCACCAATTTTATTATCAATAGTAATCGGAACTCTGCTGGAATCAGAAAACATAAGTTCTGCTGTTTTTACCGGTAGGTTAGATTCAATTTTCAAATTTACTCTGCTTCCGTACAATGCCGAAAAAGTACCATTGTTCTCATCAATAGTAGTCGGAGGAAGTTTGGAATATTCAGGATAAAAAATTGAAAGTTTTATAGCCTCTACTCTCGGACGGTCGACAACATCAACTGAATAAATCTCAGTTTTTATACGACCCGCTTCAATGTAATAATCAAACGATTTATTTATTTGTCGTAAGGTAACTCCAAATACAACCGAATCCCTGATTTCCGTAAAAAAATGCTTTTCATTTCGTAAATCTATTTCTGATTTCTGCCAGTCACCATCTGCCATACGGTGATAGATTGCTGCTTTTTTGGGAAGGTCTCCGCCAAAAATAGAACCCTCAATTTGTATATCTTTATATTTAACCCATTCGGTAGAACCAAGCGGTGCATATAGTTTATACCCGATAGGCGGAGTGACAACAGAATCAACATGTGAATACACTTTATAAGAATATGTGAACAACCCCGGCATAAGAAATAATAATGCCGCCGCCGCAACCAAAGTATAGGCAAATTGTTTTCCTCTTTTAATTATCGGATAAAACGATAGTGCTTCGTTAAAATTTAATGCTTCCGCTTTGACCAGTGCTTTGGCAATGGTTGCTTCAACTAATACAGCAGAAGAACCGTGAGATATTTTACTTCGTGAAAATTGTATTGCCGCAATCAGGATTCCTTTGAGTTCGGGATGTTTTTTCTCAAGTTCAACCGCAAGAGAATCAATATCGCCTTTTACAAAATGACGAAGGGCATATTTAATAAAAAAGTAAAGTGTCACTATTGCCGAAATTACAAGCAATGAAATTTTTACTATAACGGGCAGAACTACGATAAGTGCAATCAGCGAAAGAACTATAGAAACAAACAAAACAACTGCTGCTGTTGTAAATAATCCTGAAACAAACAGGAGGATTCTTTTTTTCAGTAATGCTTTTTCAAGCTGTTTGACCAATGCCCGGGCTGATTCTATCTGCTGCATTGTGTCCTCTTTCGTTGAAGATTTATAGTTCTCTTAGTATAACAAAGCGTAAGTTAGTAAGTTCAATCCCATTTGAAACGATTCAAGCCGTTTATTTTCAGGGTCATTATGCACCACAGCATCTTCCCATCCGTCACCAATATCCGACTCAACCAAAAAATAGATAACTGCCTTTCCATTTACAATAACGGCATATCCGCGGGGAGGTTTATTATCATGCTCATGAATTTTCGGAGGACCGTTTGGAAAATCATAAAAAGAATGATACAATGGATGGTCAAATGGAAGTTCTACTATTTCTCTTTCGGGGAAAATCTTTGCCATCTCTTTTAAAAATGATTTTGCCATACCGTAAGAATCATTGACAAACAAAAATCCTCCGTTAGCAAGATACAGCCTGAGCCGTTCAATTTCATCCACTTCAAATGAAATCAACCCATGACCGGTGGCAAATAAAAACGGATATTTAAAAAGTTCAGGGTCGTTGATAGTTATTTCATATTCGATTGTATCTATTAGAATATCTGAATTTTCATAAGCATATTTGAGCATATTCGGAACAGACGAACGCCCCCAATACCAGTCTCCGCCACCGGAATAATGCAGACGGGCGATTTTTACAGCAGATGGGTTAGTCGGTTCTTTACTGATAGTTGTTTGCGGAATCTGCCTAAGCAGGTTGTCTATTTGGCTCCTTTGAGCTAACACATTGCCGGCAAGCGAGATAACTATTATCATGATGGTTGCAGTTATAGCTATAAATCTGTCATGCCGCCCGCCTAAGCGGGGTCGAAGTATGCTCAATTTGAACTTTTTCATATATATAATATACACATAAAGTCTGATTTTTGATGAATTAATTTAGATTATTTATACTTTTTTTGAATTGTACCAACAGGACATTGCCCTGTCTATGTTGGGGGGTGTCTTTGTTGAAAATAACTACCATCCCCGATGTCATCCCCAACTTGATTGGGAACCCAACATTGTTGTTTTAATCTGTCATACTGAGCGGAGTCGAAGTATGCGTTACATGTTGTAGGGTTGAGGCATGCCTCAACCTCCCCTAATGTCATTCCCAACTCCCCTAATGTCATTCCCATGAAAATGGGAATCCAGTCTTTTGAACTCCTTACCTGCGGACGCAGGTATCCAGTAGATTTTTATTCTATAATTGAAGCTTCTACTTGTGAATAATATGCATCTATTTCTGTTTGCAATTCTATTGTGAAAGACAATGCTGTGACTACTTTACAGAAATGTCGGATATCTTCAAGCGATAATATTCTTTCTTTATGACTATCAAGCCATTTATCTAATACCTGATACCCGCCTATTTGATACTCCCAAACTTCTGGCTTTATATTATCAAAATACTGCATTTCTTCATTTATGTAAACTCGGTTTTCTTCAACAGAATAATTTCGACAATCTTTTTTTGTTTTCCCTAATCTGTTAGAACCTTCTTGTCGAAATTTAGAAATCGGTTTTTCCAATTTTTTTGATGTCAAGAGATGAAACTCGGTAAGTTGTTTACCAATTTGAGACAAACTTTTAAATAATTCATAGTCTGTTGTAAATGGTACTTTCGGAAAATCTACTTTTAGAAATCCAGCATATTTTCTACGGTATTCATTGGAATAAAGAACAGCATACGTATAATGTAATATCTGTTCGGGTGTTGGTTTTTTCTTGAAAGTTTCTTTGAGCTTTTTATAGAAATCTTTATTTATATTGGGTTGTTTCCCTTTTGCTTTTTCTGTATCAGAAAAGAAATCATGTTTCTCTTCATCAGGATAAATATAGAGAGGAAAAAGTGATTCACTACCCTTGTTGTCTGATCTAATAACTCCATCAGAGATAATATTTTCAGAGATAAAGAAATAATTTATTTTATCTCCAATCATTTGTCTTCGTGCAATTAACCCAACATTTCCTTTGAGCATATGTTGCATTACTTCTTTGCGACTTCTTTCAATCAAGTAGTCAGCATAATAAATTTTTCTAATGTCAAAAGGACGATAGAGTAAATCACAAAAATTCTCATCAAAATCATCGTCATCACTAATAATTTTTCTTACATTTTCTAATTTCCAACTTTTAGTATTTTTTAAAGAATAAGATTCTAAAATAAGCTCATCAGAAATTTTTGTATCTTTTAATAAATTTAATCTTACACGGAGTGCTTTTTTATCAAAATCAATTACAAACTTATCTCTTGCTGTAACAATACCTACCGAGTTTACTGGAAACAAATCTGGCAAAGAATAGAATTTGTCATAACTTAGTTTAAGTTTTTGATCAACATGATTAAAGAGATAAGAGTCAGAAGTAGGTTTTAATGTTTTCCATTTTGTATCTTTTATATCATGCTTAATAAGATATGAATTTTTTAAATCACGTAATCCGAACAAATCTGATTTTTTTACAATCTTTTTTAATCCTTTTTTCTTCACAAGAAAGACAACAGACACACCTTGTTTTATATCAAAAACATTTTCATCTTTTGAACCATCAGGTGCTTTTTCTTTTTTATTATAATTACCATGTAAGTCTAAAATATATATCTGGTCAAAAGAATTCATCAATGATTGCCGCATCCCCCGAAAAGTTGGGTTATCTAAATAACCGTGATTTGTAATCATACCAACAACACCTTCACCGATTTGGTCAATTTTCCATTGAGCAAATCTAAGAAATTTCACATAATCATCCTGAAGCCATTTAGGGTTTTTCTCACCAAGCCAGTTACCGTCAACTATTTTGTAATTTTCTATTTGTTCACCAATCCATGTTTTCAACTTTTTATCAGAAGTCTTTGATGCTTTTTTCATGATTGGTTTTAATCCACCGAGATTATTTTCAATATTTATTTCATAATGAGAGATATATCTTTCACCCTTTTTTACTTCATATACTTTTTCGCTTTTATTTGATGAATGTCCAGAGTAAGGCGGGTTGCCTATTATAACCATAACAGGTTGTTCTTTTTTTATCTTCCCGGCTTCTTGAGACTCTTCAGATAGTGATTTACCAATCCCCGGAATACTGATAGTATGTAAATCTTCCATTTCAAGTGTATTTGTCAGATAAAGATTAAACCGTTCATCTTGTTTTAGTTTATAACCAAACTCATCTAATACAAAACCCATTTTCAAATGTCCAATAGCATACGGTGCCATCATAAGTTCAAAAGCATAAAAGTTTTTCAGCAAATGTTCTTTAATAAATCCGTTTTTCTCACCCGCACCATGGTTGTTATTAAACTCTTCCATTGCAACATGAAAAGCGTGAGCAATAAAAGTGAGCGTACCGGCGGCAGGGTCAAGCAATGTTACCGATGTATCTGCCAAACCGTCACTTTTCCCAAAATCATTTTTAAGTATTTCATTTACCGAACGGACGATGTAAGATACGACCGATTCGGGAGTGTAATAAACACCTCTTTTGTTTCTTAATTGAGGGTCATAAGCTGCTAAGAATGTTTCGTAGAAATAAATTATGGGGTCATTCCCCTTACCCTCTATATAAAATGTATCCATAATTTTGTTTATATCAGCAATGGCTAACACAGATGAAATATCATCAACAATCCATTCTATCTCTTTGAGTGGGTTTCCAAGAGAAATATTTTGAAAAAGGTCTCTTAATATTCCAATAGTGTGCGGAATATTATCAAATGCGAGTTTACGACTGAATTTTTCATCTGTTCTGGAACGTGCCGCAAACAAACCATACGTAATTGTTTGAGCATATAAATCAGAGAATTGTTTAATATCTAAATCAGAAATTAAATACTCTTTAAAGGCGTTATAAAAACCGTAAATATCAGATTTCTTTTCAATATCACTTTCAAGTATTTCTAATACGATTCTTTCTAAATGACGTGTTTTGTTAGCTAATGTCAGAGCTAAATCTTGAGCATTATATATTTTGGGTTGAGTGTATAAAAAGAAAGTTTCTAATAATTCTACAAATTCTTTTTCATCTTTAACAGGTGGTTTGGTTTTAACTTTTTTAGTTATAGAATGAAACGCTATTTCAACTTTTTCTACTAACTCACCATCCCGATATAACCAAAATTCATAAAAATTTGTCAGAATTACATTTGGAAAAGCCTTAAAGTATCTTTTCAGTTGTTCAGTATCTTCAATTTTGCTTAGATTTGATCCGGGTATTTTTGCTTCAATATATCCCGTAATTTTTTGTTTACCATCCCAAACCCGAAAATCAGGATTACCACCCTCTGTTTTTTTCGGATTTACTGTTACTACGACTTTTTTCTTCTTTCCGATAGATTCAATAAGTGATTTAAGAGACGGATAATAACTTTCTTCACGGGCATCTCCTCTATGTTCGGCATCGGATATTTCTTTTAGATATTTGTTTATCATAATATTTCATAAGAATCATACTAAATGAGTTATAATCAACAAATATTTTCACTGGATTCCCAATCAAGTTGGGAATGACATTATTGTGCATGACAGACAACCCTCGTCTGCCCCCTCGTCACACAAAAACCCTACATCCTCACCCCACTTTCACATCACACCGCATACTATGAATAACTTAATTCTATATGAAAAAACAACAATGTTGGATCCCAAATCAAGCTTGGGATGACATTGAGAGTTACAGATTCCATGTTATGTCTGTTCCTGAAGCCACAAAGTGGGTTTGTGAACAGACATTGCCCATTGCGACACAGCCTCCAAGTTTGGGATGACATTGAGAGTTACAGATAACAGGGGTTTTAGCGTGTACAAAAACACTACAACAAAAATTACCAAAAATGGCTTTAAGCCATTTTTAAAGACAAAGCCATTTTCTTGTAACCCACTAACTCTGTTTTGTTTATAACGAAAAACAGCATGAAAAAACGACTAAAAAAAGATGTTTTATATGAGACTGAACCCATTTGAGGAAGTCGATTAATACAGTACAGCACTGGATTTCGGCTTCGCCGGAAAGTAGTTCAAAAGAATCAATGATTTGCTTTTGTAGGGAACTGGCCTGCCTGTTCCTAAAAGAAAGGTTCAGGCAGGCCTGAACCCTACAAAAACTGCGTCCGCAGGTATAGTGCGTAGGAGAATTGTTATTATTGAAAAAATGTTTTTATAATTGTCATCTCCCCTCTTTTAAGATAATTTCGTAGGGCGAAAGCCTTTAGCAGTTCCGCCAATCGGTCACCTGAGCTTGTCAAAGAGTTTTTTAGTTACTCCGAATGGAGTCAATAAGTTTAGATAGTGATATATTGTTTTAGTGGAATAATTGACAACGCTATTCATTATTGTAATATTATAAAATATAAGAGCTTTTTGTTACTAAATAAAGTTTAATGGATGACATTTCACAAAGTGCAACAACTTGCTTGACACAACACACGAAGATGTCAACAATTCGCAGATTGATAATCATCCGATTGTTGATTGAAACAGCATGATGAAAAGAGGTTTTTTGAGCAATGAAAAATAAAATTATAATTTTGTTTGTTCTGTTAATTTTATTTACGACAACATCATTTACTTATGCACAGGTTTCTCAACCAAATGTGATTACAGCTACATCTACTACACAATCTATACAGTTAGACGGTGATTTAACGGAATCGGACTGGCAGCAAGCGACACGTATTTCAAATTTTACTCAGCGTGAATTGCTTGAGGGACAACCGGGAAGCGAACGTACCGAAGTTGCAATTCTTTATGATAAGAATAACCTTTATATAGGCGTATGGTGTTACGACAATGAATCTGATAAAATAGAAGCACAACAAATGAAACGGGACTTTGATTTTGATACCGAAGATGATTTTGCAATCATTATTGATACATATCACGACCAAAGAAACGGATATTTGTTTGTCAGCAATCCCAATGGAGCTCGCTTTGATGCACTTATTCAAAACAATGGACAGCAAAGCAATCAATCATGGAATGGCGTCTGGAATGTTAAGGCAAAGATTACCGATAAAGGATGGTTTGCCGAGTTTGAAATTCCTTTTTCAACTTTGAAATTTAATTCCGATAGTGAACAGGTATGGGGTATTAACTTTGAAAGGAATATTCGCCGCAAACGAGAACAATTATTATGGCAGGGGTGGTCTCGTAATTCCGAATTAGAACAGGTTGTACGTGCCGGTACTCTTCGGGGCATTCATGATATAAATGGTGTTACTTTGGTTGAGCTAAAACCTTATGGTCTTAGTGGAATTGAACATGAGTTGGGAAAAAGTAATGATGTTGTCGGTCATGTCGGCGGGGATCTTAATTATTTAGTTACTCCCACTATGAAGCTGAATCTGACAGTCAATACCGATTTTGCTCAAGTGGAATCTGACCGTCAGCAGGTAAACCTAACCCGTTTTTCACTTTTTTATCCCGAGAAACGTGAATTTTTCTTAGAAGGAAGAGATTATTTTAACTTTGGTTTAGGTTTCAGCATACAACCATTTTATAGCCGTCGTATAGGACTGGCACCGGATCGTTCTACTGTTTCAATTCTTGGGGGAGTCCGTCTTTTAGGTAAAACCGGTAACACAACATTAGGGGGGATGAGTATACAAACAGCCAAGAAAGATACTATCCCTACCACGAACTATTCGGTTTTACGATGGAGACGAGATATTTGGAAACAATCCAGTATCGGAATAATGGGTGAGATCGGAAGAGCGTCGTGGAGGTATAGAGTGTAGATCTCGGTG